>NZ_JAHHUL010000005.1 GCF_019008365.1 Phosphitispora fastidiosa
TCATCTAGGTAAATATTGGAAATTAATGGAGAAATGACTCCCCCCTGAGGGCTTCCAAGGTCTGTTTCCTCCCACACGGTGCACATGCCGGACGAACAAACAATCCGGGGCTGAAATTATCAGCCCCGGAGATATCTTCTTCTGATCCTTCGCCTCCTCAGAGGCCTTAGATTAATTCCAGTCACTCCTCCAAATGCCCCGGCAAATAATATTCCCGCCGATAAAACCAGAGCAGACGCTCCAAACTCAGCAGTTGGAAACATAACTGCCTTCAGGACCGTGATGACAGCCAGGTAAAATGCAGCTACAACCGCTCCGTGAAGCCAGCCGAGGGTACCGCCTGCCATCCCCCCGCTCAGACCGCCGAGAAAAATACTTATCAATGCCACTGTAATCAGCCAGGGCCACAGGTAAACCACCTCTGACCCTGCCAAGGCAACATAAACAATAAGAGCTGCAAGCCCCAGGATAGTGCCGATAAACACCGTTTTCCCCCCAGCGCTCAGGGCCTCCAGAAATGACCTCAGGTTCACAAACTTACCCCCATCCTAAATTTTATGTCCTATGATAAGGAACAGAAACAGGCTGTAGAACACCCCTCCTGATAAAAGAGTATATGCCCTCAGGTAACCCTTAAGAGACAGGAACACATAAATCATCGCCGCAGATGACAGGGCTACTAAGGCACAGGTGAATGCGGCAGTATTTAGCACCCATGGTGTCATTACAATCCCGATTGCCGGAATAATGGAGCTCTGAAAAACCATAGCCCCTGTTATATTCCCCAGAGCCAGGGTATCTTTTCCCCTGCTGACCCAGATTATACTGTTAAACTTTTCGGGCAGTTCTGTGGCTATAGGAGTTATGACAACTGAAAGAATAAAAGGAGCTATATCCATTACAACTGCCAGTTTTTCCATTGCGTGCACAAATAATTCTGCTCCTCCTATAATTCCGCCGACAGCTAATAGTACCTGCAGCAGGATAAAGCGGAATCGGGGCACAACCGATGTCCGATTCAGCAGCAAAGGCTTCAATTCTTCACCGGCCACGCATTCCCCACTTGTAATGGTCTTATAGGCGTATACACCATATGCGGCTACCAGCCCGGCTGCCAGAATCAGTTTATAGGAATGATTACTTAACAAGGCCGCAAGTATGGCAGTTGAATAAATAATTAAAAAGAATTTCAGGTCCCGTTTCATCACTCTGTTGTCAATCATCATAGTGGCCCTTCTCCTGCCAAGAAGAGCCAGAATCAGAGCCGCAGTTCCGGTCACAAAGAGGGCCAGGGTTCCCAGCATAAAAGGGGCCCCCAGAATAGCGCCAACACCTATTTCTGTCGCTGCCTGACTGGCTCCCATTCCGATAGCAATCACCGGAACCAGTGTTTCAGGGAGCGCTGTGCCTACTGCTGCCAGTATACTGCCTACAGCCCCTTCTGAAAGCTTCATTCGGCGTCCCAGCCATTCTATCCCATTGGTAAAAAGCTCAGCACTCACCAGAATTATTCCCAGCCCCATCAACAGTGTCCCGATATTAGCCATCACACCACCTCTTTCCGCATACATTAAAATATGCAGAAGATGGCGGTTTAATGCCCTGAAAAAGAGGCCATATGGTGACGCGTTGCACCGATTTTCCGCACTGCCGCCTGCGAGTCTAAGCTGCCACCCCTCCGGCAACAAGACTCGTAACGGCGGCAGTGCCAGGAAAATCTTGTACAACACCTCACCATATGCCACAGTCATTTCCGGAGCCTATACATTTTAAAATTAGCTGCATGTTTTCGAGCCTTAAAGATATTATTAAGATAGGGGTAGATGTATTCCTGAAGGCGGTGTCTGTCGTCAACCGGTCCAAAGCCGCTTTCAGCGGGTTTGGACCGGTTGAGACGTCTGGGGGTCCCCCCGATCCGTCGAAGCCCCGGCCTTTCTGAAAGGTCGGGGTTCGGTAACGGATTGGGGGGACCGCCGGAGGAATACCCAAAATTCACAGGCAATATGAACTCGCACGCTTAAAGAGAGCTATTCTGCTGTACTATAAAACAGGAGAGTGGCAGATACATTCCTCCAGGATGGTAACAACTCGACCGGCTAGCCACTCGCGCAAAGCGCTCGTGGGCCGGTCGGCGTCAGACTCATCCTTCCGGAACATATCTGCCACTCTCTCAATCTAAGGTAAAATGTCTCCCTTGTTCAGATCATTTTTTCACCGATTAATTTCCACAACTCATCCTTGCCCTGGCCGGTTTCTGCAGAAAAGGCAATTACCGGCGTAGCGGGATACGGTATAAGGGTTTCCTTAATCACACGGATGTGCTTCGGCCAATTTCCCCGCGCTATTTTATCTGCTTTTGTGGTTACCAGGATTGTGGGAATGCCGAAATGTTTCAGCCATTCGTACATCTGGACATCCTCCCTGCTGGGGGCATGCCTGATATCAATCAATTGAATAACTACCCTGAGGTTGTCCCTGTTGAGGAGATATTCCTCAATCATTTTACCCCACGCAGCCTTTTCCACCCTGGAGACTTTAGCAAACCCATAACCCGGCAGGTCCACAAAATAAAAACTGTCATTTATGTGATAGAAATTCAGGAGCCTGGTCTTACCGGGACTGCCGCTGGTCCTGGCCAGCGCCTTCCGGTTAACCAGCCTGTTGATCAGGGATGATTTACCCACATTTGACCGTCCGGCAAAGGCTATTTCGGGCTGTCCGCCCTCCGGGTACTGTTTAGGCCCAACAGCGCTGATTACATATTCGGCAGAAACTATGCGCATCCTAAACCTTCCTCAGGGCCCGTGCCAAAACCTGATCCATATGATCCACCAGGACAAATTCCAGCTTGTTTTTAACCTTGTGTGGAATCTCTTCAAGGTCCTTACGGTTTTCTGCAGGCAGGATAACAGTCTTAACCCCTGCCCGGTGGGCTGCCAGTACCTTTTCCTTAATCCCGCCGATAGGGAGTACCCGCCCGCGCAGCGTAATTTCACCGGTCATGGCTATATCACTGACTGTCTTTCTATTGGTCAGCGCCGAAGCAATGGCCGTGGCCATGGTAATCCCGGCTGAAGGCCCATCTTTGGGTATGGCCCCTTCAGGAACATGGATGTGAATATCGTATTTTTCATAAAACTCCTGAGGGATTCCCAGTTCTTCTGCCTTGGAACGGATATAACTGAAACCGGCCTGTGCCGATTCTTTCATGACATCACCGAGTTTCCCCGTAAGAGTTAGCTTACCGGTCCCCTTCAGGGCGGTTACCTCTATGGCCAGTACATCGCCGCCGGTTTCTGTCCAGGCCAGGCCTGTAGCTATACCTACCTCATCCTCTTTTTCGGCCACACCATACCTGAAACGCGATATCCCCAGGAACTGGTTGAGGTTCTGGATAGTTGCCTTAATGCTTTTCGTTTTACCCTGGACAATATCCCGGGCCGCTTTCCTGCATATAGTTGCTATAGTGCGTTCCAGGTTACGTACTCCGGCTTCCCTGGTATATTCCCTGATGATCTTGCGAACTGTGTTTTCGGAAATCGAGAGCATTTTGTTTTTCAGCCCGTGTTCCTTGAGCTGTTTGGGAATCAGGTATCTGGAAGCAATATGAACCTTCTCTTCCTCAGTGTAACCTGAAAGATAAATAACCTCCATCCGGTCCAGCAGAGGACGCGGAATCGGATGCATGGTGTTGGCAGTCGTGATAAACATTACATTCGATAGATCAAATGATGCCTCTATATAATGGTCACTGAAGGTGTTGTTCTGCTCAGGATCAAGGACCTCCAGCAGGGCAGCCGATGGATCACCTCTAAAATCCATACTCATCTTGTCTATTTCATCCAGCAGAAATACAGGATTATTAGACCCCGCCTGCCTGATACCCTGAATAATCCTGCCAGGCAATGCACCCACATAAGTGCGGCGATGCCCCCTGATTTCCGCTTCGTCGCGAACACCCCCCAGGGACATGCGGACAAATTTACGTTCCAGGGCCCGGGCAATAGATTTGGCCAGAGAAGTTTTACCTACCCCGGGCGGTCCCACGAAACATAGGATGGGCCCTTTCATCTTTTTGGCCAGTTTCCTGATGGCAAGATACTCCAGGATTCTGTCTTTAACTTTATCCAATCCATAGTGATCTTCGTTGAGAATAACTTCAGCCTTGTTAATATCAAGGCTGTCTTTGGTTTTCTTATTCCAAGGCAGCACCAGAAGCCAGTCAAGGTAAGTCCTGATAACACCGGATTCTGCGGCCATCGGAGGCATTTTCTCCAGACGCTCTACTTCTTTGAGGGCTTTTTCCTCAACTTCCTTCGGCAGCTTGGCCTTGGCTATTTTATCCCGGTATTCTTCACTTTCAGCCACTTTTTCATCTTTTTCACCAAGCTCTTTTTGAATGGCCTTTAGCTGTTCCCTCAGGTAATATTCTTTCTGAGTCTTCTCCATCTGTTTCCTGACCCTGAGGTTGATTTTCCGTTCCAGTTCCAAAATCTCAAGCTCTTTTGTGACAATTTCACAAAGAATCTCTAGCCTCACGGCAATGTCCACAGCCTCCAAAACCCGCTGCTTGTCTTCGATTTTCAGGGCCAGATGTGATGCGATGATGTCGGCAAGCCTCCCCGGTTCTTCCAGGTTAACAACTGTTACTACCGTTTCCGGAGGGATCCTCTTGCTCATCTTGACATAGTGCTCAAACTGGTTTACCAGGCTCCGCATCAAAGCCTCAATCTCTGCCGTGACGTTCCCGGTTTCAGGGTATTCGGTAACCTCCACCTTAAAATAAGGTTCATGATCAACATAATTTTCAATTTTAGCCCTTGACAGTCCTTCCACCAGAACCCTTATGGTTCCTCCCGGCAGCTTCAGCAGCTGCTTTATTTCGGCCACAGTTCCAATTTCATAGATGTCCGCTTCAGCAGGTTCATCAGTTTGGGCCTCTTTCTGGGTCGCTAAAAAAATGATTCTGTCCCGAATCATTGTTTCTTCAATTGCCTTGACTGATTTCTCCCGTCCTACATCCAGATGTATAATCATATACGGGAAAACCAGTATGCCTCGTAAAGGAAGCAGAGGAAGCTGACGTTTGATTTCTGTTAGCTCTTCCTGCTTTTTTGCCCTTACTTTTCTAGCTTCCGTTACCTCACCGGTTTCTTTGGACTTACTCTGTTCCGCCAATTTTCAGGTCACCTCCGAATCAGGTCAGTTTTGACCGCAATAAGATACATTATTTATTATATACCTTTTTTTAGTTCACCTGCAAGCCAATGACATTAATTTAAAAGCCCCAGCAAATTTCGGGGCTTGTAAAATCAACATAATGGCGCTGCACTCAACGTATCTGCCTGGAAATAACCGTCGACCAAAACCTCATCAGGTGTTATCACGTGTTTCACCACATCTTCCATGGTGTCTACACAGATAACTTCTATACCCTCCATATTTTTGAACATGGATTGGTAGTTCTCTCGCGGAACAAAGACACGCTTAACCCCTGCCTGTTTAGCTGCCTCCACCTTGGCGACAACACCCCCGATTGGCTTGACCGTACCTCTGATAGATAATTCACCTGTCATGGCGACCTTATTGTCCACCGGAACATTTTTTATGGCCGAAAAGATGGCAATTGCTATCCCGATTCCGGCAGACGGCCCATCAATGGGAACCCCACCCGGAAAATTAACATGAATATCATAATCACGGGTCTCTATCTTAAAACTCTGACGCAGAGTTGTCAGGACATTTTCCACAGAACCCCGCGCCATACTCTTACGCTTCATTACTCTTCCGGGGCCGCCGATTTCCTCCTCGTCAACCACCCCGGTAACCGTGAGCCGGCCTTTGCCTTTGGCGGTCTTAGCCACAGTAGCCTCAATTTCCACAAGAGTACCCATGTTAGGACCGTAAACAGCCAACCCGTTAACAAATCCAACCTGAGGCGCCGGAGGAATTTTTTTCTCCGGCCGCGGGGAATACTGACCGCTATTAACAACCCACTCAATATCATTAACCTTGATTTCTCTCCGTTTTTCTGTCAGGGCTATGCCTGCAGCTATCTGAATCATATTCACAGCCTCCCTGCCATTGGAGGCGTATTTTTCAAGCACCTCAAGGACGCCCTCTTCAAGGCTGAAATCAATTTTCCGGGCGGCATTTCCGGCAATTTGCTGTATTTCCAGCGGCATCAGAGGCCGGAAGTAAACCTCCAGACATCTGGATCTGATGGCTGGGGGAATATCCTGGGGCATCCGTGTGGTTGCCCCCACGAGCCGAAAATCTGCCGGCAGCCCGTTTCCGAACATATCATGAATATGGGTAGGTATATTGGTATCCTCAGAACTGTAATAGGCACTTTCCAGGAAGACCTTCCGGTCTTCAAGCACCTTTAGCAGCTTGTTCATCTGCATAGAATGCAGTTCACCGATTTCGTCAATAAAAAGAACGCCTCCATGTGCCTTGGTAACAGCGCCTGGTTTAGGCTGAGGGATACCGGCCTGTCCAAGCGGCCCCGCGCCCTGGTAAATGGGGTCGTGAACTGAACCAATCAGAGGGTCTGCGATTCCCCGCTCGTCAAATCTTGCCGTTGTGGCATCAAGTTCCACAAATTTGGACTTCTCTCCAAAGGGAGAATCCGGATTAGTCCTGGCTTCTTGAAGAATAAGCCGTGCCGCCGCAGTTTTCCCCACACCGGGAGGTCCGTATATAAGCACATGCTGGGGATTGGGTCCGCACAGCGCTGCTCTCAGGCCTTTTAACCCTTCCTCCTGCCCTATTATTTCTTCAAACCTGGCCGGCCTCGTCTTTTCGGCCAGAGGTTCAGTCAGGCTCAATTGGCGCAGCTGCTGCAGTTTATCCATTTCTTTGCGAGACTCCCGTTCCACAGCAACCTTATTCCCCTTCTGCGCTTTCAGCAGATTTAAGAAATATAGTCCGATGACAATGGCAAAAAATAACTGGACAAAACTCAGAAAGCCTCCAATACCACTCAAATAATTCACGGTATACCCTCCTTGGTCGGTATGCAACTCAGTACCTGTGTACCAGGGATAGTATTGCCTGACTAAGGAGGTTTTATCCAATCAGCGCCTTCCCGGAGGCCTGTTGTTGTGGTTCCTCATAGCCGATTATAGCTCTGTACATAAAGTAAGTCATCGGTATAAACGCCAGGCGCGTTATGTAGAAGACAAGCTGTCCGAAGCCGCCCATCAATTCAATTTCGCCGACCGGATATCGCTGCATAATTCCAAAGGAACCCATGGAATATGTAAATATGAGGCCTGCCAACAACAAATTGATACCATAGTAAATATTCAGGTAATCAAAGAACCTCGTCCTATAACGCTGGTGATATTCCTTGACAACCCAAAAAATCAAGACCGCAATCCCAACCTGTGCCGCCTGGCTCAGTCCCAGTGACCAGGCATATATGCCCCGGCTGGTGATAATACCGGAAAGGTTTACCGGTATAGCTGTCAGCCAGTGAAATACAATAAGTCCCAGGATGATCCGGGTTGTCGTTACCGGGGGCTTGGCAGCAGGTATTTGGTTTGCAGGAATATTCCCGGAACTGCTCCTTCCCACCGGAGTATACCTGGTGAGGCCATATATAAGCAGAAGTACTGCAGTCGACGTTAAGGTGAGTTCAATGATCCCTCTTATAGCAGCCAGCATCATATAAGTCTGCCCCAAACCGACAACCAGACCGCTCTTAAGTGGAATGAGATTATTTTTTTGGATTATCCTCAGAACCATGACCGAAAAGTCACTGATCATCAGGATAGCAAAATACCACTTTAAGGTATCCAGAAACGGGTTGGGATAAGACTCAAATTTCCTGATGGCTGTAATTGCTAAAATAAAATTCAGGATGAGCATTGCTATCATATACTGTATTGGGTCAATGTACATGCGCAGCACATGCGAAACATCCCTCAAAAGTCCCGATTGTGTTTCTGCAATCTGACCCGCCAGTACTGCAAAACCCAGCAAAATCACAATTATGCCGGTAAGTCTTTCTTTTTGTGATTCAGATAACCGCTTTATTTTCATTGATGTTCTCCCTGACAACTTTTTACAATGTATACGCACAAACCAACATTATTCACCATAATACATTTAAATATTCAACTACAATAGTGATTATTCCTGCTGAAAGCATCACTATTGCCGTAAAAGAACTGCCTGGCTGCAGTTCAGATTGTTGACAAAGTCAGTAATTCTGAGCTTTAAAAACTGTCAATATTACAGGGGTAGATGTATTCCGGAAGGCGGAGTCTGTCGTCAACCGGTCCAAAGCCGCTATTCAGCGGGTTTGGGTAACCGGTTGAGACGTAGCCCGCCGGAGGAATGCATCTACCCCTGTCCGTATTACAGTTTAATGCCTAAAAAACGAATTTGTCAAAAAAAGAACTGCCAGATGGCAGTTCTTTAAGCGCTTTCTTCTTTTTTCTTCTTACGATCGACGGTAAGCAAAATAGGCTGTTCCTTTTTGTCAACCACTTCTCTCGTAATAGTACACCTTGTGATATCATCACGGGATGGCAGCTCATACATAACTTCAAGCATGATATCTTCAATTATCGCCCTCAAGCCCCTGGCCCCGGTATTCCGTTTCATTGCTTCACTGGCGATGGTCTGCAGAGCATCTTCCTTGAATTCAAGATTAATTCCATCCATTTCAAAGAACTTCTGAAACTGCTTGATAAGAGCGTTTTTCGGCTGGGTAAGTATTTGAACCAAGGCACCCTCATCAAGAGCTGTCAGAGTAACAATTACCGGCAAACGTCCTACAAACTCTGGAATCAGACCATACTTTAACAGGTCCTCCGGCAGAATGTGCTTAAGTAATTCACTGGGGTCCTTTTCCTTTTTGGAATGAACTTCGGCCCCAAAACCCATACTCTTTTTACCGATTCGATGCTGAATTAATTTATCTATGCCGTCAAAAGCGCCGCCGCAGATAAACAGGATATTGGTGGTATCAAGCTGAATAAACTCCTGATGCGGGTGTTTGCGTCCTCCCTGTGGGGGAACACTGGCAACTGTCCCTTCAAGTATTTTCAGAAGAGCCTGCTGCACACCTTCCCCGGAAACATCCCTGGTAATGGACGGGTTTTCGGACTTGCGCGCAATTTTGTCAATCTCATCAATGTATACGATACCTTTTTCTGCTTTTTCCACATCATAGTCAGCAGCCTGAATCAATTTTAACAGAATGTTTTCAACATCCTCACCGACATAACCAGCCTCAGTAAGTGACGTGGCGTCAGCAATGGCAAAGGGAACATTCAGCAGTCTGGCCAGCGTTTGGGCCAATAATGTCTTTCCGCTGCCTGTTGGCCCGAGCATCACTATGTTGCTCTTTTGGAGCTCAACATCATCTATCTTGCTTCCCATATTAATTCTCTTGTAATGATTATATACTGCAACTGACAGTGTTTTTTTTGCAGATTCCTGTCCGATTACATATTGGTCAAGAATTGACTTAATCTCTTTGGGTTTGGGCAGGTCACCTATCTCCAAACCAATGTCTTCACTAAGTTCTTCTTCAATAATCTCATTGCACAGCTCTATACACTCGTCGCAAATATACACACCCGGCCCGGCAACCAATTTTTTAACCTGGTCTTGAAGTTTCCCACAAAACGAACACTTCAGCTGGCCTTTTTCATCACTGAATTTGTACATATCACAATCACCTCTGTCCTTTACTTCCGAACAGTAAACACCTCATCAACGACACCGTAATCCTTAGCTTCCTGTGCCGACATGAAGAAATCCCGTTCGGTATCCTGGGCCACTCTTTCCAGCGGCTGGCCGGTATGATTTGCAAGCAGTTTATTAAGTGTTTCTCTCATCCTCAGAATTTCCTTGGCATGAATCTCAATCTCAGTTGCCTGCCCCTGCACCCCGCCCATTGGCTGGTGAATCATGATACGTGCATATGGCAGGGCATAACGCTTTCCTTTTGCTCCTGCTGCCAGCAGGAATGCACCCATACTCGCCGCCTGTCCCAGACAAATCGTCGAGACATCAGGCTTAATGTACTGCATGGTATCATAAATAGCCATACCCGCAGTAACTACACCGCCTGGCGAATTAAGATAAAGATGGATGTCTTTGTCAGGGTCTTCAGCTTCCAAAAACAACATCTGAGCTATTATAAGATTTGCAATCATGTCATCTATGGGGCCGCCAATAAAAATTATGCGGTCTTTTAACAGGCGTGAATAAATATCATAGGCCCTTTCCCCTCTGTTTGTCTGTTCTACTACTATAGGAACCAGATTCAAGATTTTCACCTTCTCCTCTTTATCAATTATACACAAAACTCTCTTATTGGTAAACAAGGCGGTTTTAAAATCCGCCTGGTATTTATTGATAATATTCTATTTAACTACAGCTTTTTCCTCTAATAATTCGACAGTTTTGTCTATGACAATACTCTTCTTAAGCGGTTCCAGATTCCCTCCGCTCTCCAGCCACTGTTTGAATACCTCAGGCTCAGAGTTATAATTTTTGGCCATTTCTGCAACCTTGGCATCAACCTCTTCCTCGGTAACCTCTATATTTTCCTTGACCGCAACAGCTTCCAGGATCAAGTCTGTCCTGACGGCTTTTTCCGCTGAGGAGCGGTATTCGGATCTAACCGTATCCATGTCGTTATTGGTATGCTTTAGATAGTCTTCCAGTGACAGGCCTTGCATTCCCAGCCTTTGTGAAAAACTCTGCAGCATATTGTCCACCTTCTGGTCTACCATTATGTCGGGAACCTCAACTGATGAATTCTCCACAACCTTTTCAACCAGGTCATCCTTAAGACGTGCAGCTGCCTGCTTGTCGGCTGCCTCTTTTAGTCTATTCATAATATCATTTTTTAATTCCTCAAGGGTCTCGAATTCACTTACATCCTTGGCAAATTCGTCATCCAGGTCAGCCAGTTCTTTCCTCTTAATGCCTTTTACGGTAACCTTGAATACCGCATCCTTACCCGCCAGTTCGGAAGAGTGGTAGTCCTCAGGAAATTTAACGTTTACATCTCTGGCTTCGCCAACCTTAGCTCCTACCAACTGCTCTTCAAATCCCGGAATAAAAGAGCCCGAGCCCAGTTCAAGGGAATAATCAGTACCGGTACCGCCCTGGAAGGCCACATCATCAACAAAGCCCTCAAAATCGATAATAGCCGTGTCTTTTTCTTCGGCGGCCCCTTCTTCGATATTCACCAATTGAGCATGACGGTTCCTGAGCCTTTCCAGCTCTGCATCCACTTCAGCATCAGTTATCTCATCTTCTTTGCGTTCTACCTCAATGCCTATGTACTGACCCAGTTCAACCTCAGGCTTAATTTCAACAGTTGCTTTGAATATAAAGGGCTTCCCATCTTCTAACTGCACCATGTCAACTTTGGGTTTATCAATTGGTTCGATGCCGGTCTCTTTAATCGCATCAAAGTATGCCTCCGGAACAATAAAGTCCAGGGCTTCTTCATTGATGTAATCCTTACCAACATGATTTTCCACCAGCACCCGGGGGGCTTTCCCTTTCCTGAATCCGGGAATGGACACCTTCTTAACAATCTTCTTGTAGGCTTTTTCCATAGCCTCTTCCAGCTTAGACTGTTCGACTTCAATTTCCAGCGCCACAATATTCTTCTCTATCTTTTCCATGTTTACTTTCATTTATGCTCCTCCTGTATCTCTGTAATTATATGAAAACAGACAAAATTTGTGCAGCCTGTAACATGATTTCTGGGGATTCCCCAGAAATTTTTCATAAAACAACACCCCGGTAGGTGAATCTCTATCACTACCGAGGTCATGATGGAACCATCCTTAAATTCGATGAGACCATTTAAATTCGATGAAACCAGTGTTATGTAATGGAGCGGAAGACGGGATTCGAACCCGCGACCCTCGCCTTGGCAAGGCGATGCTCTACCACTGAGCTACTTCCGCTTATAACCCAGACTTTGACAAATCCAGTCGATGTTACAATGTATATTTTAACTACTTAAGTAATCAGTGTCAAGTATTTTTCCAGCAATTTTGACAATTAGTGTAGCTGTCATTATCGCCATTAACGGGGTCATCGGATACATGTACCTTGTTATCGGTATAAATACTAAGTGAAGCACTGTGGTAAACAAGATCAGCAAAGCCGGCCAGCGCATTTTCCTGTCAAAAATATTGATAAGGGTTGCCGGCCACCCGAGGACAATAAATATCCAGAAGTGCATGGTAACAGCCCATCCGGATAAGTACCCCCAGGGTTTCCCCCACATGTATGAGAGTTTCCCTACAGTAAACCACTGCAGCCACAGGCCCGGTTCTTCTTTAAAACCCAGCTTGATCCTTTCCACAGCCACCCGGGTCATTTCCGACTCCGGAATACCTTCTATAATGGAAGGACCCTCCCTGTCGTAAGGATCATATGGGTCAGTTCCCCTAAGCAGAGGGTTCCCGGACTGGGTGGCAAAAACTATAAACTTGTCAAAGACCATCAAGTTACGGACCCACCAGGGAGTCATGATAACTGAAAAAGATAGCAGTGTGATTAAGAAACCAACAATCACCCGGCGGCCCTCCGTCGAAACCCGGAATCTGTGCCGGTAAAACCAGGTGATGATGTAAGGAACAACCATAAATGGCGCCACAGAAGGCCTTACCAGTACGGCAAGAGCCATCAGAACCCCGGACAGGGCATGCCATCTGAGATTGCTTTTTTCAAAGGCATTAATAACCGTATAAACATACCCCAGGAGCATAAACACATACAGTACCTCGGTAAGTATCCGGTTATTGGCCATGAAGGCGGGCAGGTAAACAGCCGCTAAGATGGCAGCCAGAGTGCCTGCCGGGATACCCCCGGATTTTCGGGCTATCAGGTATACCAGGAAAACCGAACCCACACTTATTATTGCCTGGATTATCCTTACTGCAGTCAGCGGATCTGTATTAACTGCACCGGCAGCCAGATATACTGCGGCCAAAAACAAAGGATAACCGGGTGTCACAAATGCACTGGGCCGATCAGAATAATAGCCCAGAAAACCTTTGTCCAGAAACTGCAGTGTCATTTCATGGTATCCAATTTCATCATGTGACAGCTGCAAGTCAGGCGATGTATATACATAATATAACCTCGCAGCCAGTGTTATAAGCAGTATTGCCAAAATTAACATTCGTTCTTTCCCTGATATCCGTGTTTCGGTTAGCGAAACCGGCTGATTCAGGGGCAGGTTCCATCTGTTCATCTATTATACCCCACTATTACCTATTAATATAGACCCCAATGCAGCGCCTGATAGAATACCTTCCATAATCCCAGTTTTAACCAGGTTTGGCCTCTGCCTTGACAACCATCAAAACCAGTGGAACAACAAGATAGTTCAGCATTATGGCTGCCGCAATAACCCCGGAATCATTAAAGACAAATGCCCCCAGAGCGCCCGAAAATATCCCTGCCATACCGCAGACCATAAACCTGTCACGTTCTGCAAGCGCAGCCAGTGCAGCCTGTTTCCTGGCAGCTATCGCCAACCCTAGCAAAAGCTGCAGAACAAGGATTACATTGAAGGGTGAATTTCTCAACAGGTAAAAATTAGCCACCAGCTTTCTCTGTACCGTGTACCAGACAGCTGTAAGGTCCCCCTGCAAAGCATTATCAATAGCGCGGCCGATATGGGACGAAGACTCTGATATTATGAAGTAATTCACCAGCACCAGTATTCCAACACCGGTTATCACCGCGCCCAGAAGCAGAATTACCGACCTGATTGTCACCTTCCGGCCTGAGAAAAGGTACATGCTCACTGCAAAACCAACCACTGCAGCCAGAGCCCCCCCGGCATTAGTACCCACCCCAGGGGCGGCAAAAAACACCACCAAGCCGGCAAAGGCCAACCCAATAAGGGGCCAGACCCACCTGCGGGTATCGGAATACAACTGCAGCAAAACAGCCGCACCCAAAATGGAGGCGCCAATGACAACACCCATGTACTCATTGCCTATTCCGTAAAAACGTCCCCCGGCAACGAGGTCATAACCCAGTGCCGCCGTTTTCATCAGCCTGGCCCCAGTAAGCACATCAATTACACAGGGCACTACAGAAGCAGCGGCTAAGGCAAGAAACATCTTCAGGTTGTGCCTTATGTGAGTCAGTACATATGTAATTAAAATAAGCATCAGGATAGAAAAGAAAATAGTCAGCCATTTATTTGCGGCCCCAATTAGCGGAACCAGCAAAATCGCCAATGGGTACAACAATATCGAGGTAAGTAAAAATCTCGCCGGGCGTCGGCAGCCCGTAAATCCTGTGATAACCTGAACAAGGGCCAGGATATAAACTATCCAGTGATACCTGACAAAATAATATAATACGCCGGGGCGCTGCGTCCAGTTAGCCACAAGCCTCGACTGCACCTGAGCCACGGTTTCCGTTTGCCTCCCGCTGATAATTCCAGTTATCGGCAGTCCAATCATCCCGCCGGAATTTGCCACCCCCAGATGCCTGGCTGCCGTTGCGGCAACATCAAAATTTGCCACCAACGCTTCCTGTCTGGTGCTGGGTGAAACCAATATACTTCCCGGTTCCACCGCCCCACCTGCAATTACCAGGGGACTGAGCCGAATACCGTCACGAATGGCCTGTGCGTAAGGGAGCGGGGTCACAATCATTATCATGGTGTTTTTATCAGCTTTGGGAAGCAGTTCTCCGATAAAACGGTCAGCATTTTTCACAGCTTCATGCCGGTGAGTGTCGATCATGCTCTTCATTTCCTGGAGGTTACTGTCATTACTCCTTAAAGTATCGCCCGTTTCTACAACAATTAAGTCACTCTCATCCCAGACTCTTTCCAGCTCTGCTTTCAGTTTGTCATAATCTGTTCTCCAACCATACGGTGCATAGCGATCACGAACCAGCAGCTCTGTGGTCACATTTCCGTAATCCACACGCCCCAGCTCATCCATGGCAACCAGGGCAGCAGGCCTGTTGGCGGGACCGCCGGGATCAGTATCACTGTTCCCGATTACAGCTGTCTGCAGCCCGGATTGCTGCAGTATTTGCCCCAATTGACCGGGAACCGAGGCAATGTTTTTATTCTGGTTGACCTTGAGTAAAGCCGGAAGACTGATAGCCAGGATTTCACTGCTGCCTGGGTCATTCCCCGTATTTCTCACATATACGTCGACTGCCCTGGAGCCATCAGGCAGGACCTCTTCTCTGTGATAATTTTCCCCCGCCGGCTGCGTCCCGGCAAACCTGTTGCCGCTGCCGATGGAGAGATAAGCCCCGGCATCATTGTAATCTCCGCCGGTATTTATGGTCATTAAACCCAGCCCGCCCTGAGAGATGACTTTACTGATATTTTGATAACGGTTATCCAACAAGTCCTCAAGTGTAATCCGGTTCAAGAGCACCATTATTACCTTCGGCTTGGGACTCCCTTGAACTGCTGCAGCCTGGGCCGGTCGACCGGCTGCGACTGCAGTAAAAAATAATGACAGCAAAAATGCCGCCAGAATTGCCATGGCCAGGGAACTTCTCAGCCGGAACAGTTTTCTTCTTTTTATATAACAGCCCAGAGAAAGAATTTTCATATAATCCTTTTGTTCTCCTTGTTAGCACAGATATGGCATATTATAACATTCTACAGGAAAAGTTTCAAATGTAAACAAAAAAAAGTATATGGCTTCGTTGCCCCTGATTACAACATCAATTATATTAGAATTTATCCATCTATAATATTTATTTTTATTTTCTCAATAAAATACTTGACT
Organism: Phosphitispora fastidiosa; assembly: GCF_019008365.1. Lineage (NCBI taxonomy): Bacteria > Bacillati > Bacillota > Clostridia > Eubacteriales > Peptococcaceae > Phosphitispora > Phosphitispora fastidiosa. The sequence goes on from NZ_JAHHUL010000005.1 coordinate 15,780, forward strand.
TAACCTATAAGTTAAGCTTAATATATAGGTATAGGAATCTGTTTATACTGGAATAATAGAGGTGAAAGCAGTGCTGGCATTTAACAATAAAGGTCTGTTACCCCCAGAAGATTACTCAATGACTTTTAAAGAACTAAAAAGTTCACTTCTTGTAGTCGGCCCTCCTAATAAGCAACTTATTAATTGGGACGTAAATTGGAGATTACATTTGGTTAGCCAATTAGAAATATTAACTAAACAGTTATGGGAGGTGGGAATAAATGAAATCTTCATAGACGGTTCATTTGTAGAAATGAAGCCCCACCCGAACGATATTGATGGATATTTTGAATGCGATCTTATGTATTTAGCAAGCGGAAGACTGGAGCAAGAGCTTAATAAGTTAGATCCTAATAAAATATGGACTTGGAATCCCAACAGCAGAAAGCCTTACAGGGGATACGCAAAAAAACAGTTACCAATGTGGCACAAATACCGGGTCGAGTTGTACCCACATGTCGGCTTACCTTCCGGCATCAAAGATCAGCATGGTAACAACCTTCAATTTCCAGCAGCTTTCAGAATTGCAAGATACTCCAATGAACCAAAAGGAGTAATTAAACTTGTAAGGTAAACAAAGGAGAGTTTTTATGATTAGAAATGAAAAAGAATATCAAGAAATGATAAAACGTCTTGAACAAGACTTGGAGTTTATCAAACAACAAAAAGAACTTTTTCAAGAAATGGGATTATCAAGTGAGGAAATGGAGCGAGCAATGGCTCCTACTCTTTCCTTTCATGAACAACTCAAAGAGGAAGTTGAATATTACGAACGTATAAAACGAGGAGAGTTCGAAGCAATTAAGAATTTGGTTGGACTTGGTAGAACCTTAATTGGGATTCGTATTGCACTTGGTATTTCTCAACGTGAATTAGCTAAACGTTTGAATGTCAGCGAGGCACAAATATCAAAAGATGAAAGAAATGAATACCATGGAATCACACTAGAAAAAGCACAAAAGATTTTGGACGCACTTGGAGCAACTCTTACAAGCAAGGTAGAAGAACTGCCCGAGAGAGTTGCAGTTTGACAATTATAAATGAATATACTCAATAAAAATTCTTAAATATTCTAAATAAATGTAATTCCTAGTCTCATTAATATGAAATGTTATGACACCTCCAAATAAGGAGGTGTTTTATTTTTTCATCAATGAGACCAATTAAATAATGCCGACTAAAAAATCGAATCTGGTGTGTCTAAATGTTTCGCATCAAAAAAGGCCTGCATCTGGAAATCTCCAAATCTGCAAACCTGTAAGTTTCGCTGGTGCGGATGAAGGGACTTGAACCCCCACGGTGTTACCCGCCAGATCCTAAGTCTGGTGCGTCTGCCAATTCCGCCACATCCGCTTATATAATTGTTACTCAGTGCATAAATGATTCTAACATAGGCTCCTCCAGATTGTCAAGCCGCTGTATACTTCCGACGATTACCACGATTCCGCTGCCGAAAGAATTATTTGAAAAAATTTACTTAGGAAGTGTTGACAAACCATTCCTGATATGTTATTTTATAATTGTACTAGTACATTAGGACAATGCAAGATACCCAAGATGCTTTACCGGTATCACACTGTTCCAACTGTTCCGGTGGCCCGGGTACAAATGCCCGTATATCCCACTAGGCCTCCGAGCCCTCGATGTGAGATACGGAGCTGCTGGGACATCTGCAGCCAAAAGAAGAACAAAAGCACATAGCCAAATACCGAATCTAAAAGGAGGAGGTCATATGGGGCAGCAGATGTAAGTTCTTCAAAGGTGCAAAGGAAAATTGCCCTTTGCAGCTTGGTTCCCGTCCTTGCAGCAAGCCTGATATCATATCTGGGATATACAACAGACCTTGCTCTGGGAGTAATATTCGGTTACAGCCTAATAGTACTCAATTACCAGATCCTGTCTAAGCTGCTTTACTTAATGTTTCGGTTCACAACCACGGATTTTGCCAGGGTATTCGGCTTCGTACTGTACCATATGCGGTTCTGGGTAGTTGTAGCCATATTATTCATAGTGATTCCTAAATCCGAACTGGATTTTGTAATCGGAACATTTGCCGGAATTTTAATTCCCAAGATGGTCATGGGATACTTTGTGGCAGCCAACCAGGAACAGGAATGGTGGCTAAAAAAGACTCCAACTGAACAAAGACCGCTGAATATTACACAAAAAAGACAACTGAATATGGATGAAAAACCAAAACTGAATAACGCCCGCCTGCAAAAACTTAATAGCGCCGGCCCGGCAACCCGAGACATTGCCGGTCAGGCAGAACCCCATTGCATTTATTTCAGGGCATACCAACAGTCTGAACCTGAAATTAAACACTAAACCAAATGAATGATAAATACTAAGGACGCAGTCACAACGGTGAATGCGTCCTCTTGTTTTATGTTTAAATAGACTTTAGAAATTCCGCCAAGTCATTCTTTTCCTGATTTGTTAAATTCAGCCCAAAATGCTCGTTATAATGGTTGATTACTTCGCTTAGATTGGCAAAACGCCCGTCATGGTAGAACCCGCCTTTTTGATGAGTCCAAAGACCCCGCAAAGGTGCCGTCCTGTATCTGTTAGTCGGAGAACGCAGTGCCTGAAAATCATCAATACCCATTTCTTTTGGTGTATGCGCTGCCCACCCAGGCTCACTGTAAAGAGGTGGGACATGACACCTGGCGCACTTGGCCTTCCCATTGAACAGTACTTCACCGCGTTTTGCTGCCACGTGATTGTAGCTGTTCAGCGGAGGTTTGGGAGCGACTAAAGCTAACTGGTATACATGAAGAGCTGCTAGCTTTGAAGTTAGTAAATCAGGCTTGCGTCTAATGTTATAATCTCCAAATTTAACGGCTAAGGGATATTTTTGGGGATTATACAACCGCGGATCATAAAATGTCCCTTTAGCATGCATCTGGGTAGTTGCCACATATGCGTTCCAGTAGGTTACCGAACCCCAGCCCGTCCATGTATGCAGGTTAATGCCCGAGAGTGCGAAAGCTGGCGGAAAAAGTGTTGCTGCCGGTTTACCGTCAGGACGAAAAGCCTTTCCATCCTCTAGCAGCTGTGCGTCGTATTTCCCGGGGCCCCAGCTTGCCAATACCTTCTCAACCGTTGGCACATCCACACCTAAACGTTCAGCAATTACTTTAAGATCCCGGACCCACTCCGCCAAGATTCTGGCCCAAAATGGCCCGGTGTAGTTGTAACATCCCCCCCCAAAAGTCTTCATCGCCAAATGTATCATACCGGAAGGTATGCTGGCCTTCTTCAAGGGTCTTCAGCATACCTTCCCTGAGATGCGGTTCCAACTTGGAATTTCCGTCGGTAAATACTGAAAGCCACGAGACCGGAATACCACGGGAGTAAATCTTTTCATATAATCATCTCCAAATTAATTCTTGCTTTTCAAAAAATATCATTTGCATATCCCGCAATAAATATGTTTGTATAAAGTTACTAATATAATACTATCGTTAATAGGTGTTTTTTGATATACTGTTCTATCGCCTTCTTATTCCGACCAACTGTATCCACATAATACCCCCGACACCAAAAATGCCTGTTGCCGTATTTGTATTTCAGGTTAGCGTGCCTATCGAATATCATCAACGAACTCTTGCCTTTCAAATATCCCATGAAGCTTGATACACTTAGTTTTGGTGGTATCGATACAAGCATGTGTATGTGGTCTGGGCAAGCGTTCGCCTCAAGTATTTCTACCTTCTTGTAGTTACACAATGTCCTTAATATTTTTCCGATATCGCTCTTGATTTTGTCGTATATCTCCCGTCTTCTATATTTCGGAGCAAATACTATGTGATATTTGCAATTCCATTGGGTGTGTGCTAGACTTTCAGTATCCATTTGGATATCTACCTCCTTTGCTACAGTGCGGTTGGCGAACCTGCACCATTCTATCAAACGGAGGTAGATTTTTCTACTCATAGCTAAAGCTTTTTGGAACCACCTGCAAAGCAGGTGGTTTTCGTTTATACAAAAATAATCCTACAATTCAAATATATATTTGAATTGTAGGATTATCACAACACTATTTAAAGAGGTAAAGTGTTTGAGGTGGTTTAAGCATATGCGTCAAATATTGCCGCATTATCGCATCACTTTATTCATAAGTGCCTCATAACTGTCAACCACATCATACTTCACATTATCTGTGCTGATAGCTTTGAAGTGTTCTCTTGCACAACTGATTTTTGCTTCCTCAATCATTCTGAGCTGCATAGAAGACATGGACCCTTTGGTTTCAGCCACGAAATAGATATGCTTCACTTTCCCTTCGTTGAAAGCTATCGCCCAATCGGGATTATATTTGCCAACCGGAGTAGTGATATAAAAGCCATTCGGCAGCTTTACATACACAGCAACTTCTTCACTTGTATCAAGATTTTCGGCAAAGTCCCTTTCGTTGGCAGAGTCATAGAGGATATGGTCATACAGGTGTTTCTTTGCAGCCATAGCGTTGATTCCGAGACAACCTTTCATCGTGGGTTCTGTAAAGATGGACGTGTCATATACGGCATCCATCTTGTCATATGTGATGTGCTGAATAATCACTGTTGCCTTTTGTTCATTGATTAGATTGGAAGCCTTGATGATAAATTCCTCGGGATTGTTTTTGAACTGCTCAAACACAGATTTTTCAATCCCTTTTAAAACACGTACAACGGCAGCACGGGTGAGTCCAGTTTCTGCGACAACCTTCCCAATGAGATCATATTTCACGCTGCTGTTAGATGATAGCTGTGCAGCTGCCAATTCTCCCGTTTCCTTAACAAACGCCACTCCATTCTGCAAGTCCGCTTTTGATTTAATATCAATCAAAGTGCCATACTGAACCTTAAAAAAAATCTTTGAAACACGCAAGTCCTTGTTCAGCGCAGCGATAGATTTCTTAATCAATTCATCGGTATCAAAAGCAACCACATAAGCAGACCTTATGTTGATTTGTTCCCACAGCTTTTTAAATGCAGCCATTTCAAGTTTCTTTTTGTCAATCCGCAGTTCGATATTTTTGTCACGGGCGTTTTCCGGCAGCATTGCACGGCTGTCATAGATAGAGTCAAGAATAGCTACAATAGACTCTGTGCAGTCCTGTACTTCCTCTGCAATCTCAATCTTCCCGTTTTTCTTATCCTCGTAGTATTTGTCGGTTAGTATGCCTTTCTTTATGTAGCCATTTGATATCAATCCCTCATAGATCAACTGTGCCATATCCATGTCAACAACCTGTTCTGCTCCGGCTTTATCTTTGATGACCTTGTTCTTAAACAGGTCAATCGTGACCATACGAGGTCTGTCAGCCACCGCTTCGGCAAGTTCTGTCTGCAATCCTTTTGCGAAGCTGTCATAGCTTTCGTTAGCAATGACGGTTAGCACATTGATATTATGAACGTCCTCACCCAATAAATTGGTATCCATACGCTCCCCGCTTTGGTTAACGGATAAGCGAAGTCCACGTCCCACTTCCTGACGTTTTCTCACATCAGAGCCGCTTTGTTTCAGTGTACAGATTTGGAATACATTCGGGTTATCCCAGCCTTCACGAAGCGCCGAATGAGAAAAGATGAACCGTACAGGTTCTTTGCGGTCAAGCAAACGTTCCTTGTTCTTCATAATGAGATCGTAGGCGTTGCTGTCTGATGATTCGGTAGAGCCGCGCTCAAGCTTGCTGTCAACGAAGCGTTCTTGTCCGGTTTTCTTATTCTTATCGATAGAGAAATACCCTTGATGAGTGGCAGCGGCAGGAATGGAAATGAGATACTTCATGTAGTCCTCATCCCCGATTTCTCTTTGCATGGAGTCAATGATTGCTAGGTATTCTTCCTCAAACATTTCTCCATAAATACCATTCATCGGATTACCGGAAGCGTCATATTGTTTGTACTTTGCAACCTCATCAATGAAAAACAGAGAAAGTACCTTAATCCCCTTATAGAAAAGCTGGCGTTCCCGCTCAAAATGCGAAAGGATAGTTTCCCGGATTTGGATACGGCGCAGCTGTTCTTCGCTGACAGCCCCAATGACATCTCCGGCAAATATTTTTATTCCATTGATGAAGCTCACCGAATTATCACGCCCATCGATGGCCTTTACCGTATACCCGTTCTTATACTCTTCCAACTCCCCGGAGTTTGCAAACAAATTGTAGCCTTCTGTTATTCTGCGTGTGACCTTGCGGACTCCCGTTGCCCCTTTAACGTCGAATTCCAAGGCCGCCGTTGGAGCCTTGTCGCCTGACAGGTATAAACACGCCAAATACAGATAACCTTCTGTTGCCGTACTGCCGGTGACAGAAATGCCCTTAGCTGCAATCTTTTTGACCAGCTTTTTGTTGTATGCTTCCATAGCATCCAGACGATAAACCATGTTATAAAGGTTGTCCTTTTTGTGCGTAGCCGAGTAGCGGAGCGTGATGAAAGGGTTAAACTCTTTCAAACGCTCTTTGGTCTGCTTGCCTTCCACGGACTGCGGTTCGTCGATGATAAGGATAGGGTTCGTCTTGGCAATTATATCAATGGGACGGCGGCTTCTGAACTCATCCAGTTTCATGTAGATGCGTCGCGCATCCTTGCCTTTGGCGTTGAATGCCTGGGAGTTGATAATCATGACATTGATGGCACTATCGCTTGCGAACCTGTCGATCTCTGTCAGTTGAGCCGAATTATAAATAAAAAAGCGTATCTTTTTCCCATAATCCCCGGCAAAATGGTCCTGCGTGATTTGGAAGGACTTGAACACGCCTTCACGGATGGCAACGCTGGGGACAATGACTATAAACTTGCTCCAGCCATATCGCTTGTTCAACTCATACATCGTTTTAATATAAGTATAAGTTTTGCCTACACCTGTTTCCATTTCAATAGTCAGATTGTATCGCCCTTCCAACTGTTTGGACGGCTCAATTTGATTGCTTCTTTGAACCTTATTAAGATTCTCCAGTATAATGTTTTCATTCAGTTCCGGCACTAAACGCTGATTGCCCCAGCCGATAAAGTTCTTTTCAAAGGTCATACTCATTTGTGGAGCATTATCAATGCCTTTATCCACCATATAAGTCGGAGTAAGATACGGCTGTCCGGCAAATACATCACAAACAGCCTTGGCAGCGTCCGCCTGGAACTTCTGATGTTTGAATTGAAGTTTCATTTTTTGTCATGCACCTCCTGCTCCAATGCAAGAAATACGTCAAAATCACTTTTGAAAAGCCTGTCCTGTATGATGCGATATTTTTCAAACTCGCTTTCCGCAAAGGCTTTGGCAATCTCTGCCGTAACCTTTCCGGCATTATGAAGAATATCGTATTGAGTAAACTGCAAAAATGCGTCCAGCCGCTTTTTCCAGTCCTCCATCGTCATCGGGATTTTTCTTGTAGCTTGTAATTCTGCATAGTCAAGATACATAGTAACAATTCGCTCCAAAGCATCAAGCTCCTCAGCATCTAAATAATTCTTTGCCACTGAAACGTCAAACTTCTGTATTTTACCGTCAGGTGCGGCTTCCCATGTTTTTAGCCCCATATGTTCTTTTTGATGGCTTGCCCGTTCTACTATAAGTTCTGCCGCCGTATGACCGTGGATTGCCCAATGCAGCTTGTTTTGCACGGCAGCAAAAAATTCCCGGGTAGTTTTTGCGTTTTTGTCGTAGTCCATTGCCGTTGAATAAATATCGGTGATTTTTTGATAAAATTTCCGCTCGCTCATTCTGATTTCTCTGATAATAGCGAGCTGTTTCTCAAAATATTCTTCTGTCAAAATCGAACCGCCGTTTTTAAGACGGTCAACATCCATCACCCAGCCTTGAACGGCATAATCCTTAATAATTTTGTTCGCCCATTTGCGAAATTGGACTGCTCGTGAAGAATTAACTTTGTTTCCTACAGCGATAATTGCTTCGAGTGAATAATGCTTGGTATCGTATTCCTTCCCATCCGAGGCAGTTATTCGAAAATTTCGAATAACTGATTCCTCCTGTAATTCGGCATCACGAAAAATTTTCCTTAAATGATAGTTCACGGTATTGACTTCCACACCGTAAAGTGTCGCAAGCATTTTTTGAGTAAGCCATACATTTTCATCCGCATATATAACCTCAACACCACTTTGACCTGTTGCCGCAATAAATGTCAAATACTCAGCAGCGGAACTGCGTATCGTTATTTCGTTCGATCTTTTGTTTTTCATACTTGCAATGTCCTCCGCTCCAGCTAATTTCTCTCACCAGTGGTGAGAGTTTTTCACTCTCAGAATCTCATTAAAATGAACTGTTTCTTACGGCATCCGTCGGCGTATGATAGGGTTGTCATCAAGAATAATGACTTTGTCTTCCTGCTTCATATCATATCACCTTCACACTTGTTTTCGGTGCTAGCAATTTAAAGATTTCCTCCACATTGATTTTTTCAGGGGAACTGGCAAAGCTGCTGTCACGGAACAAAGCACGGAGGGGCTGGCGTTTGGCAATTTCTTTAATGACCGCTTCGCTGATATTATCTGCAAAGCAGGCAATCAAGTCTCCGTCATTGATAGTATGCACCGTCACACCGCCAATTTCCTCGCTAGTGTGTGGCAAAGAAAGGGGCAGACCCCATTCGAGCAAACAGCTATACAGCAAGTCCAAATCGGTACGATCGTCTTTAATATTGCTTGTGAGGTCATCAAGCAAGCTCTGTGAATACTCGGCAGCTCCGTAGTACACGTCTTTCATATTGGTGCTGTCGAGCTTCAAGACACGGAAGCCTATGTCAAGATCTTGGGCTGTGAGGCCAGCTTCTTCCTTGATTTTTTCCCCAGCACGGCGGATACGTTCTTTGCCGATTTCACAAATATTTTTGTAACCCGCTTTGGCAGCTTCGCTTTTTTCATCACAGGGTTCGGGCAATTGAACCATGATGAATTTACGCTTGCCGCCGTCTTCAGCGTTAAGTTGCATGACTGCATGGGCAGTGGTGGCAGAGCCGGAAAAGAAGTCGAGAATAAGAGAGTCAGGGGTAGATGCTATCTGGACACTTCTTCTCAGCAACCGTAAGGGTTTTGGGTAATTAAAAATACCAGAAGCGCCGAGTACCGAAGCGGTCTCTTTTGTAGCTTCTTGTGTATGACCTACTTCTGAATGCGTCCACCACGTCCATAGATTTTTCCCAGACGTTGCAGATAAGTAGGTTTTCTTTCGAGGCACTCCCATTCCATCTATGCCAAACCATATCCGTCCAGCTTCAACTTCTTCGTCCATTTTTTTCTTTGTGTAGCGCCAACACAATCCCGGCTGTAACTCAATAATTCTACCTTTCGGTGTTGTATATGTGTAGAACTGATCCTTTGTTCCATGCCCAGCTTGAGCAGTGCAGTCAGTAGAGATCCAAGGACCGCGAGGGTCATTATCTGGATTTTTATATCTTTGAATATCTTTTTCGTCAAATTGAAGCTGATTTAATGCGTCGGTTTCAAGAGCTTCATTTTTTGTGTAAACGATAATATAGTCGTGTCCTGCACTGATGCGCTTTCGCATATCAGGCGCGGTTCTTTTTTGCCAAACAATTGAAGCCACGAAATTCTGTGAACCGAATACTTCATCACAAACCTTCCTCAATTGTGCGACTTCACCATCATCAATGGAGATAAAAATAACTCCATCAGATGCAAGCAGATTCCGCACAAGCACAAGGCGTGGATAAATCATGCTGCACCAGTCGGAGTGGAAGCGTCCGTTTGTTTCGGTGTTTTTAAAAAGGCGATAGCCGTCCTCGTCGTATACGCCCGCCTCCTCGTCGTACTCCTCCCGGCTTTGCGCGAAGTCGTCACGGTAAATGAAGTCGCTCCCCGTATTGTAGGGCGGGTCGATATACACCATTTTAACCTTACCGAGGTAGCTCTCCTGCAAAAGTTTCAGCACATCGAGGTTGTCACCCTCGATGTAGATGTTCTCTGTAGTATCCCAATCTTTGCTTTCTTCCTTACAGGGGCGAAGCGTTTTGCGTGTGGGCTTTCCGGCTTCGACAATAGAAACCTTTTTGCCGACCCAGGTAAATTCATAAGCTTCATCACCGTCCAGCACGTCGTCAGACAGCATTTGTTTCAATAACTCAAAGTTAATTGATTTTTTCAATTTGCCGTTTTCGTCCTTTGCTTCGGTTATCACATTCGGGAACAATGCCCCTATTTTATCAACATTCTGCTCGGTCATGTCTACCGACTCCATCCGCATCTTATCCATTAGCTTTGTCCTCCTCTTTTATCATAAGGGGCAATCCCTGTTAAATGTATTGTCGGGTAATTGTTATTCACTTTTATATTTCCAAAAAGGTCTACTCGCATGGATTTTATTAACTTTGTTAATAAAATATCGTGTTCGCTTCCAGTCAGTGGCGGACTAGATGGTTTGACTGCATTATGAAAAGCCATCAGATTTTCAACGACATCTGAGCTACCTATCAGAAGCAATTTGTTTTGAGCATCGCTAATACTATCACTAGCTTTATTAAAATCTGTGGATAGAACATTTTCACTTAAAGCTTTAATATAATTTGTGTAGTATTCTTCCTTGAGTTTTCTTTCGTCCAATTTCAATTGGTTCCTTTTAGTAAAGTAATTCGTTATGATTAAGGTCATAATCGTCGTAAAGGCACTTAAAATAGCAACGATAATTTCTGTTTTCAAGTCAATCTCTCCATTTCCTTTTTCAGCAGTTTCAGCTCTTCATTAAGCTTCACCTGTTTATTAAACTGTTTTTCTGAGTTGACTTTGTTTTCTACGGCTGCAATCTGCTTTAGCAGCTTTTGCCGCTTTTCATCACGCTCGACAGCATCTCTTAAGCTTGCTTTCGCTCCGGACACGGATTCTCCTACAGAAGTCAGCCGTGATCCGGCTATCTGTCGTATGAAATTATCGTAAATTGAGTCAATGTTCAGTCCATCCAGCCGGAGAGGAAGTTTATCAAAGGGCAGCCACTCGGTATGATAATAGGTGTTGACCTTGAATGTATCCGCTTTAGCAGGGCTGGGTTCCTTATACCCAATCCATGCCTGATATTCACCGCCATATTCCATCAGATAGAGAATGTGGTACGGTATCTCTTTGTCAATCAACTGTAAAACTCGTATATCAAGGCTTGGCTGATTCAGCTTTATCTCAAAGACTTCCAGCTCAGTCACATTTTCGCCTGGTCCTACATTTAATGTGCCGGTCGCCAGCTTGTTTTTCCAATAGATAGCGGAAATTTGCTCGACAAATGCCCGATTCAGTTCCGGCGTGACAGAAAGGTTATCATAAAATTTCTGCTTCGGTATTCGCTTGTTATATTCAGTCGATTGTGGCAATGATAGCATTTGCCTGCTCCTTTCCAAATTATTTTACAACCAGGAAACAAATCAGCTCAAAATCATCCAAGCCAGTCACTTCTGACAACAAAGCCGAAGTGCCGCCGCTGCGGAACAAGCTGTCAATGTCGCCTGCTTCTTTTACGTCAATAATGGACTTGACAGCGTCACCTAAGAGTTCGGAATACTTATGCATATCCTTTCCGTCTTTGGTTTCTTTGTTGAAGTCTTTGCAGAGTTCATCGTCCGGCTCCACCTTGCTCTTGCAGAGAAATCGCATTTTATCCAGCAATTCCTTCGGTGAAAGGTGATCATAGATAACATCGCCTTCATTTGATATGTAAACCATATAAAACGGGTGCAATCTGTTCTGGTTGTCGATGTTCACACCGCCGTTGATGTTTTTTAACACATAGATTACTCCGGCAGGAGCGTCTTCCGCTGCCGGAACGATAGCGTGCATACCAAATGGGGTCTTGTCCAAATCAGGATTGTTTTTAATGTAGTCCAGCAAATCCAGTCTGAATTCATTGAGTCCCAAATCCATAATGGAAATACTGCTGGACATATCCTCAATGTCAACAACTTCTTCCTGCAAGCGTTTGAGCTGCTGTTTGCGGTATTCCAAATCTCCCTGTTCCTCGGCATTGAGAGGGTCATCATCCCCTGTGGAGGTCATCACCGAGATTTTCATCCGAATTTCCACTCGGCTTTTTAGGTTTATGTATTCGTCAAGCGACAAGTCAGGCCAGAAGTTTACAAGCTGGATATAGTTGTTACGGCTTCCGATGCGGTCGATACGTCCGAAGCGCTGTATGATACGCACAGGGTTCCAATGAATGTCATAGTTTATCAAATAGTCGCAGTCCTGCAAATTCTGACCTTCGGAGATGCAATCGGTAGCAATTAGAATATCAATGCTGTCATTCGAATCCGGCATGAGCAACGCCTTATCCTTTGAGACAGGTGAAAAACAGGTCAAGACATTATTCAGAGTGACCCTAAACTTTGGAATGGTGGTTTTGCCATCCACAGAACCGGTTATCATTGCGGTGTCCAGCCCGAAGTCGCTTTTAATGAACTTGCTCACATTGCTGTACAAGTATTCGGCGGTGTCCGAAAATGCGGTGAATATCAAAACTTTCTTGTTGTTGTCATTAATGGGCTGCTCCAGTTTCTTTGCAAGGATTTCAAACAGGGTCTGGAGCTTTGTATCATGTTCCGGTGTAATGTCGTCAATCATCAAAGTCAATAGTTCCAAGGTATCAGCGTCCTGTACCAACTCATCCCGCCAGCTCTTATAGTCCATATCTACAAGATCGATTTTTACCTTTTTGCCAACTGAGAAAAAGTCGGTGTTCTGGTCATCTAGATCCAAGTCTGTGCTCTCGGTGATGTCAACCATATCAAGCAAAGTCGTGCCGTTATTTTCGAATTCATCAATGCTTTCAATGGTTTTTTCAATGAATTGTTTCATGCGCGAAAGAGTAAGACTGAATGAGTAAACCGAACTTTCCAGACGCTTCAGGAGATTTATGCTCATCAATCGTCTAATACCTTGTTCACGCCCGACTTGCGTAAGGCCTGCACCTTTATTGCGGGTCATATCCATATACTTGTCCATCTTACTGGGGAAGATATAGTTTGATGGAATATATACTGCCAGGTTGAGCTGCATCAGACACTCATATATTTGATTATAGTTAATGGCAGAGCCTAAATCCGTTAAACAAGGATAAAGGGAAATGGGTTTGAGTCTTTCAGGGAACTTGCCAATTTCCTCTGTATTATAGTATTTTTCAATATGCTTTCTTGAACGGGCTATAGTTACGTTGTCCAGTACCTCAAAAAAATCAAAGTCCAGCATTTTTAGCAGTTTAGCTGTCTTTTGATCAGCCAGGTCAAGTTTGCTCCACATATTGAAGACTTTTTGTGCGTTTCTGAATATTTCATCGATAGGCTTAGCTGTGTTCAGTTTATCATTTATGAGCTTTGCGTTGCCCTCGTAAGCAAGAGCCAGCTGATTTTTGAGGTCATTGAACCTGTTATTTACGGGAGTTGCAGAAAGCATAAGCACCTTTGTCTTCACTCCGGCACGAACCACTTTATTGAGCAGTTTCAAGTAACGATTTTCTTTTTCGCCATCTTCACCTGAAAATTGACCGCCATTACGGAAATTATGTGATTCGTCAATAACAACCAGATCATAATTTCCCCAATTCAAACGGTCTAAATCCAAGGCGTTTGATTTTCCATAACTGCGCGAGAGATCCGTATGATAGAGCACATCATAATTAAGCCTGTCAGATGCAATAGGGTTATTCACATAATTCTCCTTATATGTATCCCAGTTGTCACCCAATTTCTTGGGGCATAGGACAAGGGCTGACTTATTTCTGTTTTCATAATATTTAATTACGGCAATAGAGGTAAATGTCTTACCCAGTCCAACACTGTCAGCAAGGATGCAGCCATGGTACTTCTCAAGTTTATTGATAATGGCAAGAGCAGCGTCTTTTTGGAAATCATATAGGAGATTCCAAATCTTGCTTTCCTTGAAGCCAGTCGCTTCATTGGGCAATACATCCTCGGAAATATCATCAAGAAACTCATTGAAGATGTTATACAAGGTCACAAAATATATGAAATTAGCGGAATTTTCATTGTAAGCAACAGTGATATTTTCAATTACCTCATCCGTGACTTCCTGCAATTTATCGATATCACTCCAAAGATTATCAAACAGACGGATAAATTCCTGACTTAAAGGGGACTCCAGTTTTGTTACCATGTTATAGCTGTTGTTTCCACGCTCGCAGCCTATATCAACTGTCGTAAAGCCGCCCAGCGGCATATAGGTTATCGCACTGCCGCTTGAAGTGATGTTAAGAAAACCGCCCATGTTCTCATTAGTAACATTAGACTTAAATATTGCCTTTTTACGTATCCATTCTGCACATTCCCTGGCAACGGCTTTTTGTGTCAGTTCGTTTCGAAGCTTGACTTCAAATTCTGTTCCGTAAAGGCTTCTTTCACGGGATAAACGTGGTATGTAAAATTCACGCTTTTCTTTCTTGGCTTTCTCCGTTGTGAACGTAGGGGATGTGAAGATGAAGCGAAGCTCGTCAAGCCCTTCCAGTTGTTCTTTGAGCTCCTGAAAAGCATAGATAGAAAAACAAGCCGCGGCAATAGATAAGCAGCTATTCTTTTTGAGTTCCACTTCCAAATCATCTTTTACGATTTTCGAGATATTATCAAAAACTTGCATTATGGTTACACTCCTGATCTAAGTGTAAATTTACTTTGTTTCTTATAAACGTTTAACTTGCACTTTATTCATCTTTCGACATTCTTTTTTATTTTCCCTGTAACCTTTGTCTGTAATTGCTCGCAATGTTTCGATATTATTCGTATTTGCTTAAGGGCTCTCTCCTTCAATATGAAAAACAGGTTCGGCAACAGCGTGCCAAACCCTTAAAATAATTCTGTTTGTGTGGCATCTTACAAAAATCATGGTGTCTGGTTTTGCAAATGCAAAAAAGCCCGTCACTCTATAAATGACGGGCGCTAATCAACAATATGGTGAGCCATGCTGGGCTCGAACCAGCGACACCCTGATTAAAAGTCAGGTGCTCTACCAACTGAGCTAATGGCTCAAAATGGCTGGGGCGGCAGGACTCGAACCTACGAATGGCGGAGTCAAAGTCCGCTGCCTTACCAGCTTGGCTACGCCCCAATACACATTATGATGAATGTTGGATTTATGGGGTGGCTGATGGGATTCGAACCCACGAGTGCAGGAGCCACAATCCTGTGTCTTAACCTCTTGACTACAGCCACCATGAAAATAAATATTAGCATTTATCCAATAACTAATGGCGCGCCTAGGAGGACTCGAACCTCCGGCACACGGATTAGAAGTCCGTTGCTCTATCCACTGAGCTATAGGCGCTCAAATAAGTGGAGCGGGTGATGGGAATCGAACCCACACGACTAGCTTGGAAGGCTAGGGCTCTACCATTGAGCTACACCCGCATGTAATATGTCTACCATTAAACATATTATCCCTCTCCGGACCCTGCCTATTACTCAGGAAATTAATGGTCGGGATGGAGGGATTTGAACCCCCGACCCCTTGCTCCCAAGGCAAGTGCGCTACCAAACTGCGCTACATCCCGTTAAACTGACAATGAATAGTATAACTCAAAAAAGCATCATCGTCAATACCTTTTTACATGCCTAATTTTACTGCAAATTTCATTAATTTACATTAGGCTCTGACAGCTAAACCGGGTATTATTACAGTTTTTTTACTCAGGCAGTACCCTGACGGACATGTCCATTAGTACTGCTGCATTTAGCTGCCAAGCGGCGCAGGTCAGGTATTAGCATAACATAGTATACCACAAATCACTTACTAACTCAACAATCTTTATAATTGCCGCTTTAGTTCATAAATATACGGTGAGATTCCTTTTTTATCAATCGTAACTATAGCATAGGAATGGCTGCTGCCTCTCCGCGGAGCTGAGACACTGCCGGGATTTAAGAGACAGCCGTCGGGCAGGTGCGTTATTTCCGGGCAATGGGAATGGCCGTAAATGATGAGGTCGTATTTACCTTCCCTGAGCTTCTGGACCAGTTTTGTATTATCAATTTTGACTCCATACCTGTGGCCATGAGTCACCAGTATCTTATAACCCATGATATCCAGTTCCTCTTCGGCCGGGCCGGTAGCATGCCAGTCACAATTACCGGTAACCGCAACCACCTCGATTCCTGTTTCCCTGCTCATACTAACAGCATCACTGAAATGGTCCCCCGCATGAATTAACAGGTCCACTGCACCCATTTGTCTGACAGCCTCGCGGAAAAAATCAGGCTTCCCATGAGTATCACTTACTACCCCAATCCGCATTGTTCCATCTCAACCCTTTCAATCACTCCGGCAAGAACGCTCTCCGCCTTGGCCAGGGCTTTCCCCCGGTGGCTGATGCGGTTCTTTATGTCCGGTTCCAGTTGGGCAAAGGTTTTCTCATACTCAGGAAGAAAAAACAGGGGATCATAGCCAAAACCCTGGTCACCCCTCATCTCCCATGCCACCACACCTTCACAGATACCTTCGGCAGTATATGTCTCGCCACAGGGTGTGGCCACAGCAATGACACACCTGAACCTGGCAATACGCTGTTGGTCAGGGACATCCTTCATCAGGGACAATAACTTCAGGTTATTATCAAGGTCATTTTTCCCTTCTCCGGCAAACCGTGCTGAGTATATGCCGGGAGCGCCTTCAAGAAAATCCACTTCCAGGCCGGAATCATCAGCAACTGCTATGAGTCCGGTAGCCTCGGCAACTGTTTTGGCTTTTTTCAGGGCATTTTCCGCAAATGTAACGCCATCCTCGACAATCTCCCCGATATCCGGGAAATCCCTAAGGGAAAGGACTTGAATATCCTGACTGCCAAGTATCTCTTTTAACTCCCTGACCTTACCCTGGTTACCGGTGGCCAGTATTATTCTTTTCATATTCTTGCTCCTTCTTCCGCTCTGTTAACAACATTTCTCCCAGGTCCCCCAGAGCCTGTTTTTGGATACTCACCAATTCCGCGATGCCTTTACGGGCGGCCTCCATGAGTGCTTCAAATTCAGCCGTTGTGAAGGGAGCCCCCTCAGCGGTTCCCTGAACCTCAACAAATTTACCTGTATCAGTCATAACTACATTCATATCCACCTGGGCTTTACTGTCTTCACTATATGCCAGGTCCAGCAGTATCCCGTCCTGTACCTTGCCCACACTGACTGCAGCCAAATATTCCCTCACAGGAAACCTCCCAATGCTCTTCTGACCAACCAGCTTGCCCAAAGCATCAACAAGGGCCACAAAGGCTCCGGTTATAGAAGCCGTCCTGGTCCCCCCATCTGCCTGGATAACATCACAGTCAATAAACACGGTTCTTTCCCCCAGAGCCTCAAGGTCCACCACAGACCTCAGGGCACGTCCCACCAGACGCTGGATCTCATGAGTGCGCCCACTGACCTTCCCTTTGGAGGACTCCCTGATAATGCGGACCGGAGCCGACCTGGGCAGCATAGAATACTCTGCAGTCACCCATCCCCTGCCCTCGCCTTTCATAAAAGGCGGTACTTTTTCCTCTACTGTGGCAGTACAGATCACCTTTGTCTCGCCAACCTCAATCAATACCGAGCCTTCAGCATATTTCGTGAAATTCCTGGTTATCTTTACCGGCCGCATCTCATCTGCGGACCTGCCATCTATTCTGGTCATTTTCAGGCCTCCTGATCATTTAATTTGTAATTATTTATACCTTCTTACAGCCTGGGGCATGCAGTAAAGCAAAAGGTTCAACCTGTATCTGCAGACCTTCAACGGCAGCTGTCACTGCTCCCCCAAAACCATTTTCAGCCTCTTTAATAATTGTATCCAGACTGTATTCCGGCCAGAAGTGGGTAATCACCAACTGTCCGGCCCCGGCCTCACGTGCCAGTTCCCCCGCCTGTTTTGCAGTTAAATGCCCGACAGAGGTATACTCCCTGTCCTTCTCAATAACGCTGGCCTCACAGAGAGCGAGGTCCACTCCTGCTGCTGCACCGGGCAGATGCGCACACCATTTGGTATCTGCGGAATAGAATAGCCTGCCCTCACCCGAAATAACCATGGCAAAGGTCTTCAGAGGGTGATCGGCTTGGATGAAGCTGATACTGACTTCACCGATAACCGCCTGAAAAACCTCCAGGCTATTATGCCGTACCTGCGGCAGAGCTTCCACAGGTCTAATGTCAAAGGCGTCTGTAAAGCGGCTGATTTCCCCAAAAGCCTTTTCCGGTTCCCCCGGCAGGTACAGGGGCAGGGGACCCATAGAGGAGTCAGTCCTCCTGGCTCCGCTAACAGCATGCCTCAGGCAAAATAAATCCATGTAATGGTCGGGATGGAGGTGGGAAACCACTACTGCATCAAGAGAGCGGAAATCAATATATTTCTGGAGATTACTCATTACTCCGTTGCCACACTCGATGAGAATATTTTGGCTGCCGGCCTGAACCAGGTAGCCGGAACAAGCCCCCCCGGCCCTGGGATATGGAGCCCAGCATCCAAGTACCGTTAGTTTCATCACAAACTCCTTTTCAGGTAAACTTTCTTGGTAACATTCGGTAATCTGTTAGTGTTCCGCAAGCAGTCCGGCATGCACACAGCAGCCGATAGCGCCATTGTGCTGAGGGTATTCCGGGACAATAACTTCAAGCCCCAGCTCCTCACTCAGAATTTCTTTCAATGCCTTATTATATGCAACCCCTCCGGTAAATACCAGTACCGGGCTGGCCAGCTGCAGAAGCATGGGTTTTATCCTTTTATATATAGCATAGTTTACACCGGCGCCCAGCTCTTCAATCGGGTAGCCCTCAATTATTTTCCCCACCAGTTCCGATTCCCCGAAAATGGCACAGGTCGCTGCCAGGTCAACGGGGTTTTCCCTGAAGGCGCTTAATTCCCCAAGGCTTATTCCCAGGACTGCAGCCATGTTTTCCAGGTATCTTCCTGAACCGGCGGCACATTTATCGTTTGTCTGAAAATCAGCTAATTTCCCATTACGCACCATCACTACCTTTGTATCCTGCCCGCCAAGGTCAAGCAGGGTAAAGTTCTCCAGCCCTGTCTGCCATGCGGCTCCAAGAGCATGTGCCTTTATTTCGGGAATCTCCTCCCCACCCCTTATCATAATGGTGTTCCGGCCATAACCGGTAGTAACCAGCCTGTCTCCGCCTCCGCTCTCCAGGTCCGGGACAGGCAGCCCCAAGGCGGAAAAGTCTACCACCAGCCGGTTTCCTTCTTTATGACCGTACTTTTTGTAAAACTCCACTGTATCAAATTCATACTTATCGAAAGTTTTCCCGTTGCGGAAAAAAACTATTTTAACCTGCCTGCTGCCAAGGTCAATTCCACAATACATCAGATCAGCTCCGTTAGAAATCTCCACATATCAAAAAAGAGACCATCGCGGTCTCTTTTGGCGATGCCACTATTTTCAATTTTAGCACTGTTATGGAAATAGTTCAAGTTCCGGCAGATATGGAACCGTTAGAAATCTTTGGTTTCATATATCTTCAGGGAGATTAAGGCCGAAACAACCGTTAGCAGCATTACCGCAGCCAATGCCGAGATCCCCGGAGCCCATGCAGGAAAATCCTGCAGGCGGGCAGCCAGCTGTTGTGCTGTGCCGTAATCCATGTTCTGCCTGTAATAACCCACCAGCGCACTCGGACCAAAAAACAGCGCCAGAAATAAAACCATATTGATCATCCTGGACAGAGCGTAACCAAACCGGAAATATAATGGATAGTAAAGGGATGCCAAAAGGGCAACCAATGATAACGCAAAAACAGTGTCATATAGGTTAAGATACCTGACGGAAAGCGGAATCCCGGCAGTGATAATGACTGCCCCCACTGTGCCGGCAATAATCAAGCCAAGAACAACAAAAACCGCTGCTGCCAGATATTTTGAGAGAACCACTGATCTCCTTTTAACAGGCAGGCTGTTGATTATTATTTCACTTTTATATTTATCATCATAGGCATTGGAAGTAACCACCATAATGTAAGCTATGGCAACAGTCCCCATAATATATACGGCCTCCCTGAAGACCTCATTGCTAAAAATCACAAAGAGAAACACACTGTACACCAGGGCAATCAGAAAACTCTTCTTCTGAATCAGGATGTCTTTCAGCACCAGATTAAGCATTTGCACTCCCCCTCACAGTATATAACATAATATCCTCCAGGGACGGCCTCTCGATGATAACACTGCCGCCAAACAGCTTGCGTACCCTTTCCACATTGCCGGTAAGGGCCTCAAAGCCAAAACCGGTTTCCCTCATTCCCAGAAACTCCTTTCTCGTATCCCTGTCGAGGAGTTCCTGGCCGCCCTTGACCACCCCGTATTTTTCAATAATAGACTCCTTTGAGCCGGTCAAGACCAACTCCCCGTTATGAATAAAGGTGATATAATCAGCGGCTTTATCCAGGTCTGTAGTTATATGTGTTGAAAAAAGCACTCCTTTATTCTCATCCTGCAGCAGATCTCTCAGGATATCAAGTATTTCGTTGCGAAATATGGGGTCCAGCCCGGAGGTGGGTTCATCCATAATAATCAGTTCCGCATTGTGAGAGATCGCTGCGGCAAGGGAGAACTTCATTTTCATCCCCTTGGAAAGGTTTTTAATTTTTTTGTCCGGCTGCAGGCCAAATTCCCTGAGATACTTGTTAAAAATGCTATCATCCCACTGCTTGTAAAACCGGGCGATAATTCGTTTCATTTCATTTATTGTCAGTTCTTCATAATAATGACTTTCATCATAAACAAATCCAATCCGTTCCTTAACAGTCAGCTCATGTTCCCGGTTATCCAGGCCAAAAACTTCAATCTCGCCGGCATCTCTCCTTATGAGGTTCATAATCAGCTTAATCGTCGTACTCTTCCCGGCCCCGTTTGGGCCAATAAAGCCCATTATATAACCTTTTTCCAGGCTGAAGGAAATGTCCTTCAGAGCAAAATCACCGAAATCCTTTTTCAAATTCCTTATCTCCAGAATATTATCCATTACTCCCCCTCCTCATATAGCAATTGAAGCATGTCCTGCAGTTGAGACAGGCTGATATCCAGCACCTTACCCTCCATTACAGCTTCAGCCAGTTTTTCCTCAATCGCCTTAAGCCTTATCTCCTTTAGCAATTCCTTATTCTGCCCGGATACGAAGGAGCCTTTACCGCCTACAGTTTCTATAAAACCTTCCTTTTCCAATTCCTCATAAGCCCTCTTTGTGGTGATGACACTTATCTGCAGCTGTTTTGCCAGGTTTCTGATTGATGGCAGAGCCTCCCCCGGGGAAAGCTCCCCTCTGATAATGCTGTCTTTGAATTGTTTGGTAATCTGCTCATATATAGGTTCCTGAGAGCTGTTAGAAATGATTATTTTCACAGGCACCTCCCCCTTCAATATGCACTGTACATATACACCATATACTGTATATATACACTATATACAGTAATAACAATTTTGTCAACTATTCACGGAAAAAAAAGAGCGTCTCAAATAAGTCTTTAGACTGAGACACTCCCGCTAACACTCCAATTAATCCTATTCTGTTCCAAAAATCTTTCGTTCAATTGCCCTTGCTGTTGGCGTATTGGCCAGCCCTGCCTGAGCAGTTTCCCTGAGAGAACCTGGCATCAAATCCCCAATTTCTTTCATGGCCCCAATCACCTCATCAATAGGTATCCGGCTTTCGATTCCCGCCATGGCCATATCGGCAGCCAGCAGGGCATTGGCAGCCCCCATGGCATTCCGTTTGATACAGGGGATTTCTACCATACCGGCTACCGGGTCACAAACTAAACCCAGAATACTTTTTAGTGCAATTGCGCCGGCGTGTGCCGCCTGGCCCGGAGTACCGCCGGCAATCTCCACTGCTGCAGCTGCCGCCATACACGCTGCCGCTCCGCACTCGGCCTGGCAGCCGCCGCTGGCGCCCGATGTCGAGGCAATATCGTCAATAATCCGGCCAATTCCGGCGGCGGTAAACAGACCCCCGATTATCCGGTCTTCACCTGCGCCGGTTTGTTCGGCTGCTGTCAGCAGCACAGCCGGCAAGATCCCACTGGAACCTGCTGTAGGGGCAGCCACTATTTTACCCATGGAAACACTGACAGTACCCACTCCCATGGCCCTTGCCGCTGCCATGGCGGTAGTTGATCCCCCCAGGGCGCGTCCCGATTCCGCATACCTTCTTAGCTGATATGCCTCCTCACCGACAAGCCCGCTCAGAGACCTGTTCCCAGCCTTAATGCCTTCCTCCACAGCCTGAGACATTGTCCGCCAGTAGTCTGTCATCTTATTCCATAATTCCCGCCGCGGCACCGCTTGTTCCTTCTCTTCCCTTTCCATGACAATTTCCCACAACGGACAGCCTCGTTTTTCAGCCTCTTCAACCAGTTCAGCAAAATCATGCCTCAGTATCATTATCCTTCAACCCCCATGTAAACGGCATTTAAAATGAGTTCATCGCAATTATTTTAATAACTTCAGGCGCCGCTGCCACCTGTTTTTGTATCTCTTCAGTTACCGGTTCATCAATCTCAATAACCATCAGATTATCTGCCCCCTTTTGTTTCCTGACAACATTCATGGAAGCAATATTTATTCCACTCTGGCCTAAAATGGTTGTCACCCTGCCAATAACTCCGGGCCTGTCCCTGTGTTCCACCAGCAGGGTGGGGTAGACACCTCTGATATTGACAATAAACTGGTTAACCCGGCTGATTACTATATTTCCGCCTCCCACTGAGCTGCCCTCCACCGTAACATTCCTGCCGGAAACACCGGTCAGAATTATGGCTGCAGTGTTAGGATGGACAGCGCCCGAAAGCTCGATTTTAAACACAATATCCAGTCCCTCCCGGGAGGCTGCTGCCAGGGCGTCTTTTATCCGGTCATCATCTGTATTCATTCCCAGCAGACCTGCAGCCAGGGCCCGATCGGTGCCATGCCCACGGTAGGTCTTGGCAAAAGATCCGTATAAGACGATTTCCGCAGTGGCAGGTTTTTCTCCCAGAACCAATCTGGCCGCCCGGCCTATTCTCAGCGCTCCGGCTGTATGGGAACTGGATGGCCCAATCATTGCCGGCCCGATTATTTCAAAAACACTCTTACCGGTCATCAGCTTCCCTCACCCCAGAAAAAAACGGCTTATCCAAAAACCTGCGGATACTTCGCCTTGATTTTAGAGCTTCAATTAACTCCAATATAAGCAACCCCTTTCAGTTAGTATATCTCCCTGATGCTTAGTTTATTGGCTCCAGATTAACTCCCGGAATGACCATGGAATATGGTGAGGTCATTTTCGGGAGCTTACCTGAGCATTTCCACAAATGCATCAATCCTCATTTTGGTGCGCGCATCCAGGTGTGGCGGCCTGTCTCCCTCAACTGTGAGAACAGGTATGTCAAGCTTGCGCCGTATAATCAGGTCCTGAATCTGTCGGTAGCAGAAGCTCTGAGCATAATGTATCACCCCGTGGATATTCCGCTTCTCAATTTCCCGGGTTATATCCTCCAGCCTGCTAAAGATATCGTAGGGATAGGTGTAACAGGCATATTGTTCCACAATATCGCGGGTATCAAACGGCATAGTGAACTGTCTTTGAATCTCGTTAAACACCACCCGCGCTCCTCTTGACTCAAGGTAGTCATATAAATCAGTCATTATAGGCGGCACCCCAATATATGCCAGCCTGACCGGGGCCTCAATTTCCGGGGCCCTTTCCAGGTGATTCAAGTACTGCTTCACCTCTCCGGCGAAGACTCCAGGGTCTCCATTGAAGTCACTGCAGGACACCTGCCACAAGTGATTTTCGAATCCCCGGACCCTGTTTCCCTGCCAGGTATGTTCATCTATCTGCCAGACCAACTGCCTCACCCGGTCCAGGTTTTCCTTAGTCCGCCCGACCTCTTGCCAATCCACCCCAAAAACAGTCATCAACTTTTCAATCTGCAGCCGCAGCATGTCCCTATCCCGGTCAAAGGGATAGGCGAAGGGAATTATTTTAACTCCTTCCAGTGACAGGGTCTCCATAAGGGCATGAGTATTACTGCAGTCTCCCTGTGTCACCGCAATCAGCGTATCAATTTCTCTATTCCGGATGACTGTAGAATATATCCCCTTAATCCAGGCACATATGTTTCTGGGGTATCCGGCGAGTTCTGCCTCCTCCACCATATCCTGAGTACAGCCGGAAGTAATAAATATATTATTTAAATCAACCGGAATACATCCTCCGGCAATAACTACCTCAACAGGTATTGTTGTCGTAATCCCGACTCTTTGCATCAACTGGTTTTCCTCCCGCTTCTCTTTTTCAGCTTCGTTTCAGTTCCAGCAGGGCTGTTTTAACTGTATTAACCGAACCCGCATCAGGATGATAGCGGAATTCGACGACCTCTTTCCCCTGGGTGTTTTGGGCAGTTACCTCTTTAAGTCTGTGAGGGGAGACCACCAGTGCATCAACATTATCAATAAATACCTTTAAGGCTTCGGGTTCATTACTGGTAGTTGCCAGCATCTCCAGATGATCAATACCGGCTCTGTTAAGAGAACCGCGAATCTTGGCCGCAAAGGTATCAGAAAGGCATACTATCCCCAGTTTTGTTCCCTGTGCCAGCCGGGCAATCCTGACAATGGTTTCCATTTGCGGCTCCAGGGCAATACCGATGATTTCCGTTTCGGGAAGCTGCAGCATTTCCTTGACTTCCTGAAGGTGGAACAATGTAGTCAAAACCAGGTCTGTACCGGCAATCAGCTCATTAATCTGACCGGTTCTTTCTCTAAGGTCCTGAAGCAGCACCGGAACAATCGATACCCCGTGTTCCAGATAAAGACGTCTGGAAAACTGGTCCAACTGCTCTCTGTTGCACTCAACGAAGGCCACTTTGACTTTGCTCAGCATTTCCTTTTTGGCCATTACCCGCTGTGTTGCTATTACCAGAAATTCATCAATATTGAACCCCAGTTCTGCGGCATCCTCAATTGACATATCAATTATTTTCACAAGGCGCTCCTTGAGAGACTCTCTCTTAATAACGGCATCACTGTCAGTAACAAAGGTGCCCCTGCCCCTGGTAGATATCAGAATGCCTTCCGCCTCCAGTTCCTTGTAGGCAGCGCTGACAGTATTCCTGCTTATATTAAGCCTCTCTGCCAGTTCGCGCTCAGTAGGCACCTGGGTCCCTGCTTCCCATTCGCCGTTTTGAATCAGTTTTTTTATCTCACTGATTAACTGCAGGTACTTGGGAACACCCTTTGTACGGTCAAATTCAATAGCCATATAGAAACACCACCACACCTTGCATTATATAACTTAATTGTAGCAAAAAAGAGGGGTAAACCATACCCCTCCCGAAAAAATAATCTTCATTCTAATTTCCCTTTAAAATAATTTCCCTTTAAACACCACTGGCAAAATAGGCTGTCAGCCCTTCAGCTATTCCCTGGGCTACCTTTTCACGGAACTGCCGGTCTTTTAATCGCCTTTCATCCTCGGCGTTAGAGAGAAATGCTGATTCCACCAGTATTGAAGGCATTTTCGTATTCCGCAGCACAGATAGGTTACCCTGCAAAATGCCGATATCCCTGGTTCCCAGCAGAGCAGCAAGCCGTTTCTGAACACTATCGGCCAACTGCCTTCTTTCAGTATACTGGGCATAGAGGCCAGAATCAGATGAAGGTGCATAATAATAAGTAGATGTCCCATTAGTGGTTGACCGTTCAGAGGCATTTGCATGAATACTCACAAACACATCGGCATAAACCTTGTTAGCTACTGCCGCACGACCGGTCAGGCTGATAAAAGTGTCTTCATCCCTGGTAAGAATAACTTCAGCCCCAAGGGCTTCCAGCTTGTCCCGAAGAATCAATGCGGTCTCCAGGTTAAACCCCTTTTCTTGCAGTCCGGTAATCCCTATTGCACCCGGGTCGTATCCCCCATGTCCTGCATCAACAACAATCACCTTGTCCTTGATAGAGGGTTCGGTTAGAGTAACCTGAAGTGTGCTGCCCTCATCATCCAAAACTGCCTTGTACGCCGAAGGCCTGTTGAGGTCAACGACAACCCGCACCGCCATAGGTGTCAGGCTGAATTGCGCGGCCCTTATTTTATTAACAAATTGGCCGGCTGGCTCCAGACCATTAATGTCATTAAGATCACTGTTATCGATGTCAATAACCAGTCTTTCCGGATTTTTTAAGGTGAACATCCG
The DNA here is from genome assembly GCF_019008365.1 of Phosphitispora fastidiosa. Lineage (NCBI taxonomy): Bacteria > Bacillati > Bacillota > Clostridia > Eubacteriales > Peptococcaceae > Phosphitispora > Phosphitispora fastidiosa. Next base: position 41,974 of record NZ_JAHHUL010000005.1, read on the forward strand.
GTATTTTATCTCGCCTTCACTCTTGATAACTACGGTTTCCTCCTCAGTACCCCCAACAAAATCGATGTCTCTCAGGAGTTGGGCAATAGTACCTGTGCCGGTTTCTGAGTCTCCGGGACTTTCCTGTTCTCCCGTTCCGGGATTATCCTCCCCGGGATTATCTTGCCCGGTATCGTCTTCTTCCGGCTGAGGACTTGGTTGATTGGGCGGGTCAGTGCCGTCTCTTGACGGAGCATCAAGGGTATGGACCTCTGCCAGCCATCCGGCAATCCAGCCCGAGCTGCCTCCTGATAGAATTACCTGATACCACTGGCCTTCCTGGGATATAACAGGGAACTGCTCTCCAAACCTTGTTTTGCTGACAATATCATAACCTGTTCCCGGTCCTGAGCGGATATTGACCACACTCTCTTTTACTACCAGATACTTTGACACATTACCTGTTCCCTGGCCTGCGGCCTTAACATTTATCAGCCACCCGGCAATCCAGCCGCTTTTGGCGCTGTCCAGGCTAACCTGATACCAGCCGCCTGACTTTTTTATAATAGGAAATTCCCGTCCCTTACTAACCCGGTCTATTGGACTGTATCCCATCCCCGGACCGCTTCTGATGTTCAGGTAAGCCGACCTGACAGCAGCAATTTCCCCGTTCGGTGCAGTGCCTGCAGCTTCAGCATAATCAGGAAGTGTGCAGATACCCAGGAAAAACAGGGTAAATATAATACCTGTCAAGAGTAAAGCCTTGCACTTTTTTCCCGACAATCATGTCACCCCCTTTCCGACAATCTGGGCATTCCTCTCTTGCTAAAAATTAGAAATGTCCCCTGTCTCTAGGGTTCGACATGATTGTCGAAATTCCTGCAGAAATGACGGAAAAGAACCCTTTTATTGCCAGGAAAGCATAGGAATGGCAGACATGTCCTGGAATATGTCTGCCATTCCTTAGTACTAGTTGGTGAAAGTTTTCTGTCACGGCAATTCTATTGGTTGTTATTAATTATCTGGGTGTTGCGTCCGACAGGTACAGATAAGTCCATGTGACCTGCCAGGGTATCTATCTTTTGGCCCTCAATAAGTATTTCTACTTGTTCAACAGTAGAAAACTGGGTCAGGGTATTCACCACTGAGTATACCGTCAGGATTTCGCCACTGGAGCCGCCCCAGTGATTCTCTCTGAACTCACTGCTCAGGTCAAGGGTGCAGAGGCCGTCAGCAATATTGATATCCAAAAGCCTGGTGCCTTCCGGAATGGTTGCCGACAATCCGTCTTCCTGAGGGCCGTTAATCAGTTCCTGGACCACAGCCCTTGCCAAGCCGGGCACCATCACAATTTCCCTGGTTTCGGTTTTCAGATAATCACCGTTTTGATCTGCGAAGCAAAGCGCCACGGTAACCTTTTTACTTTCCCGGGCCGCCTCTCCTGCAGATGTTTCCACGGCTTCGGGCTCTTCCTGCTTGCCGGCCTGGCTTTCATCAACGGCTTGTCCCTTATCAGCAACCTTTTCTGCACTTGGTAGCTGCTTCCCGGTTATCATACGGTAATGTGTTTCCTTAAGCCTGTCCAACGAATACTTCTCAGCTTCTCTACAGCCGGCTGTCAGCCCGAGCATTAGTAAGACCCCGATCCCAGCCAACAATTTTTTCACGTTCATCTTTGTTAAAATCACAACTTGTCCCTCCCTAATTTTTTTTGTACGGTTGTCCCTTTTCACTACACTATATTAGGGAGGACAAGTTTATATGCCACTTTTTAAAATTTTTTTCAATGAACATTCCGGAATGCCGGCTAATACAGCCGGACCAGAACCAGAAAATACAGGCCCAGGACGATCAGCACCACCCCACTGCCCATGGTAATGTAGCGGGAATACTTGTGAAACCTGGGCAGCCGGCTGATAACACCTGTAAAAGTGCCTGCAATAAGCAGTGGCATACCATGGCCCAGACCATAGGCAAATAACAGACCTGCTCCATAATAAAAGCTTCCGGTAGAAGCAACATAAGTGATAATTACTGCCAAAACGGGAGTTGCACACGGTGAAGCCACCAGTCCAAACGTAAGCCCAATCGCAAATGCCGGGAGCAGCCCGCCTTTTTTGAGAGGCATTTTATTCAAAGTGGGAAACCTGATGTTGATAACTCCCAAAAGGCTTAATCCCATAACTATGGCAATTACTGCAAGTACGTAGTACCATATGTCACCCGCCTGCCCGACAACCCTGCCCAGAAGTACGGCGGCAACGCCAAAAGCGGAAAACGTCACCGACATCCCCAGAACAAAGGCTGCAGACATGGCAAAGCCTCGAATGCGGGATTTGCCCTCCGCACCGCCATAACCCCCGATATATCCGACAATAACAGGTATCATAGTCAGGATACAGGGGCTTATACTGGTAATAATCCCACCAAAAAATACAATTAAAAAAGATAGGGGCGAAATAGCGCCCACAGCCTGAGGAACCACCTTGTCAAAAAAGTCCTGAAACATATCCAATCCCTTTCCGCATCTTATTCCTTGGCAGCAGTTTGGACAGCCTTATTTAGATGGCCCTCCAGGAAATCCTGGGTCTGGGTACCCGCATCAGAAAAAAGAATATTTCCCTGACCATCCATAATGACAATATGCGGAATATAATAGACATTGAACTGCCCTGCCAAAGGCGCAGTCCCGGCATCGTTAGTATTGGCAATAATAAACTCTACGTCATTCCCATATTTCTCTTCCAGGGCCAGCACCACTGGCTCCATGTCCCGGCAGGCCGGTCAGGTTACTCCATAGAATTCCAGAAATATTGGTTTTCCGGCCTCGGCAGCGCCGGCAAACTTCCCTGCAGGGTCAGGGGTAGTGGCAAACTGGCCTTCACCTTCCTGTGCGGGGTTAAGGTACGGAATTACAAAAATAACTCCTACCGCAAGTACAACCAATACCAGAATAATTATCCTGATATTAACCTTCATCGGCAATCGTCCTTTCATCAATAAAATTAGTTATTCCGCAAATATTAAGTAAATTATATCATTAATTTCAGCTAATCGAAATACCACAATTCAGTATCTTTTCTGGCGTCTTCCATTGTTTTTACCAACTCGCTTAAAAAGTCACGCTTGGCCGTGTCCTCTTCTCCACGTACCAGTTGTCTGACACAAATCTGCAGTGATTCAATCTGCTGTTCATCGATAATACTGATTATCTGTTCCAGGCGGAGCTTTTTGTCATTTATCCTGAAAAGGTGCACCCTGTCTCCATTGTTCAAACCTGCCGCATTTGCTTCATCAAAGTCAAGGTGTATTTCCGTGTGGTCATTTAGTTCGGAAACCCGTACCAGGACATGGTCAAACACCAGACTTCTTTCCCCCTTGACAACAACCATAGCCGAGTCTTTAAAACTGAACCCCAGCTTAGCGGCATCATTAGGGCTCATATGGATATGCCTATTGGGAACAATGACTGATTCCGGTATATAATATTCCCTGCCTCCATGGACAAGGGTTACTCCGGGAGTGCCGCTAAGTTCACCTGACAGGCGTACCGGGGGGTTAATCCCCAAAAAATGTCCGTCGGTTTTAGAGATTTCCACCTGTGTCCTTTCCCGCAGGCTGCTGACCAGGGCAACATTGGGAATCTCCCCTTTGGGTCCCTTTAAGGTCAGGCGCTCCCTGGCGATAAAGACCCCCGCAAGGGAAAGGTCCTTATCCCTGGCAAGTGTATACCCAGGGCCAAAAATCATTTCCAGGTCAGCGGGCGACAGGTGGACATGCCTTCCTGAAACACCAACACTAATAAGTATAACAATCCCTCCCCTAATGAACGAAAACTTCCGTCACAAATCTTTATATATAGTATTGTACCAAATTAGCTTATGATATCATTAGAATTGTCAACTTTACAACAGATAAAAAAAAAGACCTCCGGATTAACAAAGGTCCTAGATGAATCGCTACCCGATCAGGTTTAAGGTATGCTCAATAATTTCATTGGAAGCCTTAACATCTCCCAGTGCCATAATATGTATTCCGTCTATGTGTTTAAATACCTTGGTAACAAAATCACAGGCCACTGCAGCTCCGGTCACACCTTCCCGTATCTGCGCCAAAACTTCTCCCGGAATTTCTATGCCGTCAACACTGTCATTCATATATTCCGCCATTTTGATACTCTTGAGCGGCATCAGGCCGATAATGACAGGTTTACCCAATTGCTTCATTTCCTCCACAAAGGCTATGGTTTTCTCAGCATCATAACACGGCTGGGTCTGGAAGAAATCGGTACCTGCCTCCACCTTGCGCTTCGCTCTGCTGTACACCGCATCCATGTTGGCTGCAGCAGTACTGGTAGTGCCGCTTACCATAAAATTTGTCGGTCCCTTAAATTCTTTTCCATTGGCATCCAGGCCCTTATTCATTTCTTTAATAAGGCCTATAAGCGAAAGAGTATTCAGGTCGTAAACAGCCGACGACTGGTACGGTCCATGCTGTGGCGGGTCACCGGTTGTTGGCAGCAGCAGCCTGATTCCCAGGGCATCTGCTCCCAAAAGGTCTGCCTGTGTCCCCAGAAGACTGCGGTCACGGCAGGTAAAATGCGGAATTGTGTCAATACCAAGTTCTGACTGTACTATATGTGCCAGGGCAATAGAGTTAATTCTCATTCTGGCCATTGGACAGTCGTGAATATTAATTGCATCAAGCTTAATATATGACCTGGCCTTCTCCAGGGTAGCCCGGACATCGGTCCCATCGGTAGGTCCGAGTTCTGTGGTAATGACGAACTGCTTTCCCAGTTTTTCCTTTAAACCCATCCTCTGTTCCCCCTTAAATTCATACATTTCTGAATTATTTTATTCTACCTTCTTTAAGGTATTCCTCCTATATTTTTGTATAATTAGCAGGCTGCAGAGCCTGGTATCCCACTAAAAACCGCACTTTAGACCCCATAACGTATGGAAGGTAACAAAAAGCAGGGAGTATGTCTCCCCGCTTCGTCTTGCCGTTTACATGCTTCTATTTCCGCTGTTAATTGCTGTACGAATTCAAACAATGGAAACTAACTTTTACTACGGATTTTTTAATGCCTTGTCATGTTTATCAATATTGCGCAGCAATATTCCATCTTCCGTATACTCCCATGTCATTCTTATACCCATAGTGATACTTACCTCAAAAATACCTTCATGTCCCTTAATTTTTTTGGCGCGAAGCGAAGGATGCCTAGGGTTTTCAATCATAAGGGAAAGCTTATTCTTAAGCGCCTTTTTTATCTCAGGTGATAATTCGCTGACCTTTTCAATAAAGTATTCCGTATAGTGGACATTAATCATTCATCCAGCCCCAAATCCTTAAACAGTTCTGCTTTAGAAGAGGCGGTTCTGACCTTTCCTTCCTTTATGTCTTCATTCACTCGCACTTCACCCTGCTGCCATTCTTTTGAATAAAACCACACCTGGTCTCTGTGGATTATAACGACCGGAGTGATAATAAGACGACCGTCCTGCTCAATAACTTCCAACTTATCCCCGGGCCGAAGGTTCATTTTTTTTACCAGCTCACTGGGGATGGTTACTTGTGATTTTTGTTTTAATTCAACAAGCATTTTAATCAACTCCAGTAATAAAGTTTAACTTTCTAACTTTATTATATTGTTTGTTGATAAAATTATCAACTTTTTTCCTTACAGTATTTTCTGCTTTTACATCAAATAGTTCAGATGCATATCATAATCAAAAACCTTCCGGCAGACGGATTTTGCGGTTCTTGTTATAAGGCTGAAAAACCGCATCTATTATTGTCTGTGTCTCATCAAAAATCACTGTGGCGCTGTGAAGAAAGTCTTCGCGAATAAAATACCTGAGGTCACAAAATCTGACAATGTGTTTCCCGTCCTCGAGACAGTGCGAGATGTGAAAATATGGCGTGAAACTCTGAAATAACTGTCCCATCCTGCTTTTGAGAGCCTTTCCAATCAACGGGCTTAGCGGGACTTTTTCAAGTATTTTTTTAATCCCCGGCTTTGGGGAAAAACATCGTATTTCACCTATTATATAGCTATCCCGGGTTTCAATGAGAAAAGACCAGTTCCACAGGCTGACCATAGCAGGCATGACAACAATCCTAAAGATTGCATCCCCGGCAAACTGGCGCTCCAGCATATGATGCACCCTCTGTCTCAGATAAAATCTACTTCCCAGATACATCACAGCCAGCCAAAAGGCAGCCTCTGCAATCAATCCCGACATACCCGGCCAGAATATAACCACGGCAAAAATCACGATTATTACCGGATCAGCAAGAACCAGCAGATTCAGTGTATACCTCTTCCGGGAAAAGGGCCAAAGGATTTTGGCGCCATAGGAATTAAAGATGTCCAAGGCAATATGCGATAATGCCCCCAAAAAGGTCCATATAAAGATAAGGCCGGGATTTACGCCGCCCATCAGCAGCCATAAGCCTGCCGTAATAATGCCCGATATAACCAGCACTCCGGGGATTGAATGAGACGACCCCCTGTGATGAGTCAGATACGGCACATCACCAAAGAGCTGAAGAACAATATCCAGGTCCGGCGCCAGCGCTCCCAGCATTGCCCCCAGGTGCATCGGATTACTTAAAGCAAACTTATCACCCGAAAGTGCAGCAACACCCATTCCTACTAATGCGTGTGTCAATGGATCCATATATATCCCCTCCCCGGACGGTATCCAGCCCTAAAATTATACCACAACCGGCTCAGGTATTTCTAAAGGAATTTAATGGCACTACCGCGGCCCAATCAGCAGCAGCGTTCTCTTCGGCCGGATGCCACGGTATTGCTCAGCAGCGAAACTGCCAGCCACACTATAAGAGAAATGCCCAGTCCCAATGGCCAGGAATTAAGGGCCCTGATAAAAAACAGGGCTGAAAGGACACAGGCAGCACATCCGATCATACCTGCCACCGCTCCCCGGGCTACAGCTGCCGCCACCCTGTTCCCCTCACGCATTCCGGCCATAGAAACTGCTGCCACCATAACTACAGGAAAGGCGGCAAACACTCCGCTGATAAACTTAACCGGTGCATAAGCCGAAACAAGCCAGCAGACTACAACTGCCAGTCCGCCCAATAAAAAGCGCATCCCTAACTCAATTACGTCATTTTTCATCCCAACCACCCCAGAACCCCGGTCTTATTAACTACAATGTAAAAAACTGAAACAAAAACCAACCAGACCATCAAAGCCCGGAATAATCCCTTCTGCCAGCCATACCTGACGATAAATACCGATGCTGCCACAGCACACATAATATTCCCCAGCATTCCGATCAGGGCGCCTTTGGAGACCTCCAGAACCAAAGGCAGTCCCTCACCTGAAGGAAGTCCGGCAGAAACTGTAATAATCGCTGCCAGATATACTGCCGGAAAAGCTGCAAATATGCCTCCCCACCGGCCTCCAATGCGTTTTGCCAAAATATAAGCAGCCGCAACGGCTCCCCCGCCCAAAACGAAGCGGATAAGGAGACCTGCGGCTGTTAAACCGTCAGTGTCCATTTCTCTCTCCCCCTGCTTAATAACTATCATACGCCTCTTGCCTGCCAAGTGCAATACTTTTCACAAATAGCGTGCAATATTTTTCACAAACAGATTCCAGCGTTTTAATCAGAAGAAAGAGGAGAGGTCGCCATACCCCGTCGGATTAGCGGGAAAACATTTTTTCTTTTGACCAGTTAATTGATTTATTGACAATATACTTGGCCAGACTCACGGTAAACATCCTTAATAATGTGAGCCTGCCAATTTCTTTTCCGGGAAGGTCAGGACTCAGGCCAAATAACCGGGGCCCGATATCTTCCATCAGCAGGGGAACTGAATTATCAAACAGTTGCTGAATTATTTTCCGGTTAATTTTTACGGGAACCCTCTCCTCACGGCAGATAACCAGCCTGTCGAGTTCCCTTTCCTTGTTCAACCAGCGTCTGGCATAAGTGCGCCCTACATTATAGTCGTGCTGCATAAACCCGGAACCAAGAAACCCGCCAAAATTACCAAAAATCACTCCGGCAAGTTCCCTTTCGGCATCCCTGGGAGCTATCATCTCTACTATAATATCCTGCTTGTTGCGCAGGTCGGCCACCTGTTCCAGAAGGTAACAATACTTGGCAAACATCTCCCTGTCCTGTACCTGCCTGATTTCATTTCTATAAGCATTTCTGATGCGTTCCGTCTCCGCCTTCAGGTAATCCCGCGGGTCGATGCCCAGAATTTTCTCTCCCTTAAACCTGGCCACTTCACTGCATAATCCGTCCAGCACACCTGCTTTTTCCTGTGGAATTCTCTGAGCCTTCCAAATATCTGCCATGGCAGCTACAAATGAGTTCTTCCAGTGGATCCGCCGGTTTACTTTTTCCAGTAACAGCAGGTCCTTGTAAAGAGTCTGGTTGCGGGGTATTGTCCAGACAGCCCTTGCAGCAACGTCAAAGACGCCTTTTTTGCCATCCCACTGCGCTTCTCCGGGCGGGGCCGGGTCAACAACCAGGAAAACCCGCTCATAATCTTCGCCAGGACTGGTGTCCTGCAGTTCACTGACCATCTCAATGGCCCTGTTTAGCGGCTGATTGTTGACTATTCCCCCATCAGAATAATGATATGGCATTTCTCTTAAATCACGGGTAAAGTTATACTTGGAAATCCTGGGAAAATCCCTTTCTGACCTTATTATGGTTTTGGGCTCAAAGGCAACCGGAAAAGCGCTTGAGGCACGGACCGCGTCACGCAGTTCCTGCCACTCCGAAAATTCGCCGGAAATCCTGAATTTTAACGCATCTTCATAGCTGACGGCGCCAATGGAAAATTCATCAGTCCTTGCCGTATGAATCCGGTATTTGATTCCTTCCAGATTGGTAGCCACAGCAACAAAACTGACAGAGTCATATTTCCCTGGATATTTTATGCTGACGGCAGCCGGCGGCCGGATATACTTTTGGATCAGGCTCTCGACTTTATTCCCCGAAAGCAGCGATCTTTCCCCATGGCTTAAAATCAGGAGTTCTTCCAGCTTAACCGCCATCCAGGCCTCTCCGATGATAGCAGGGTCAATGCCATATACTACTGCTAATGCCGTCAGGGCCCCTGTTAAGGCCCCTGCTGACGCTCCCGCAATCACATCAATTTCCAATCTGGGGGCAGCGTTCTCCAAGATATGCTTTACAATTTCGCAGGCAACCCCAGCCTCAAAACTACCCAGGGACACACCCCCGGTAAAAACCAGAGCGATTTTTCTTTTTCGGCTCATAACCCACTGCAGCCTCCCTTTTTAAATATATTATGCAAAAGCGCCCGGCTCCGTCTTACAAAGGTATATTTTTTAGCATTTACAAAGTGTTTACAGTTTTGGACAGGATTTGACAGTATTTTTGTCGAAGTTAAACCCACAGAAATTAGTTAAATTAAACGTATATAAAAGTAACGAGGTGTTAAAATGGCCCCAGCAAGTAACGGCATGGATGTTTTGCAGGTAATTAGCAGAATTCAGGCTGGCGACCAGAATGCCCGGGAAGAATTCCTCAGTGAATATAAACCTTTTGTGGCCAAAACCGCCATGAGTCTCTGTAAACGCGCCCTGCAATGGGAGGACAGTGACGAACTGAGTATAGCCCTGATTGCATTTAATACAGCAGTTGATAGATACAATATCCAAAAGCAGGTACCATTCATTCCCTATGCAAGGGTTGTCATTAACAACAGACTTAAAGACTATTTCCGCAAAGAATCGCGCCTCCATGTAGAATTTTCCCTTGAAATCGAAACCACCGAAGGCAAATTTCTCAGCCCTGCTGATATCCAAGCTGCCTGGGAAGACTTCAGAAACAGGACCATTGAGGATGAGCGGCGGGAAGAATTGGAAGATTACGAAATAATGCTGAACAAATTCGGTATAGATTTTGAGGCTCTGGTAGAGGCTTCTCCAAAACACAGGGACTCACGTGAGACTCTGTTCAAGGTTGCCGGCTTTATTGTCGGGCATGAACAAATGATGAAGCAACTACTGGCAAAAAGACAGCTTCCCATCAGTGAACTAATTCTAAAAACAGGTGTAAACCGCAAGACCCTCGAAAGAGGCCGCAAATTTATTATAGCCACCTCTCTGATCCTCTATTATCCGATGCAGTTTCCATATCTGCATTCCTATATTAAGCAGAGAGCTGACTGAAAGGGTGTTACCTATGAAAATCCGGGGACTTGTTGTTAAAGTAAAAAATCCATATTACCTCATCCTCGCGGCTGACGGCACATATCACAAAGTACCCCTTTCAGGCAATCCATCGGTAAATGTCGGGGCTCAGGCAGAATTCTCAACTGCCAACCGGTCCTTCTCCCATTTCCGGTACCTGAAACAAGCAGCGCTGGCAGCTTCTCTGCTGTTGGTTGTTCTGGCCTTCGGCTTCTATACCATGTTTACAGGAGCTGAGGCTGCAGCCTATATTTCACTTGACATAAATCCCAGCATAGAACTTGAAATAGATGATGACCTTAAGGTCACCGGAGTCAATTTATTGAACCCTGATGCCGCGAAACTCATGGCGAAAATTTCCCTGAAGGGGTCCAGCCTTTCCACAGCCGTTGAGCTGATGCTGTCCAGGGCGCTGCAGGACGGCTACCTGAAATCAGGTGAAAAAAACCTTATATTGTCTACGATTACCCTAAACGGTAATTCGAAGGGAAACATTGACCTTGACAGCCTGGCAGTATACCTTGAAAAACCGGTAGCTAATGAAGCTGTAGATATAGAAATTGTGATTACCTCCACCGATAAGGCTCTCAGGGATGAGGCCGCTAAAGAAGGCTTATCCACCGGTAAGCTGCTGGTATACAAAGATGCGCTCCAATCAAGCGGAAAACTTACCATAGACCAGGTGAAGCAAACCAGTATAACTCAACTGGAAAATGAGCTGAAGATCAAGATTCTGGGAAATTATAAACAGCGAATCGTCCGCAAATATCATATCGCCGACAGGTTCACCGGAAACGAACCCGATGACGACAACGGCCCGCATAATTCCGTTGGTGATAAAAAACAAAATAATGGCAATGGAAACAATGCAAATAGCGGGCAAAGCAAACCAAATCAAAATTCATCCGGCAAAGCCGTAAAAGGGAACTCCTCACAAGTAAAGGGAAATAACTCAGGGAAGTCACAACCGGAGCAAAATGAGTGGCAGGAACAAAATGAGCAACAGGAACAAAACCTGGAACCTAATCAGGAGCAAAACCAACTGTCAGAGCAAAACCAGGAACCCAATCAGGAGCAAAACCCTCAACAGGAAGAACAGGGGCAGGCAGAGGAACAACGAGAGCAAACTAATGGAGAGACCTCTTCCGGAGAAGACGGGCAGAGCGGAAAAACAGAAAGCAATACCTCGGACAGCGGAAAAAAGCAGAACTCTGACACCGGTACATCGGGCAGTTCTTCGGATAGCCGCAGTGGGAAGAGTTAATACCGGGAATAATTAATGGGCAGCCCATTTTGCTGAATGGGCTGCCCACTTCATTCACGACTTTACCTTAAACCGATCAACCAGTTTCTCCATTTCGGCTGCCGCCTCCGACAGGGCAGTTGCGGTCCCCGTAAGGCATTCACTGGCTGCTGCCTGTTCCTGAATAGCTGAAGAAATTGCTTCCGCTGACCTGGAGGTTTCTACTGCCACATCACTGCAGATATCAAGGTCTTTAACAAGTAAGACGCTGCGTTCGTTGATGTCAGATGCCATGCCAAAAGTATCCTTTAGCTGCACTGAAAGCAGTTCAACAGCCTCAATCAAACCATTAATGGAAGCCCTGGTGTCATTAAGGACCCTAGTCCCCTTTTTGACTTCCCCGACGCCTGTTCTCATCACCAACACCGCTTCTGAGGTTTTCTTCATATTGTTGGTAATAATATCCTTAATCTCCTTGGCAAAAACCGCGGTGGATTCTGCGAGAGTCCTTACTTCCTCGGCAACTACCGCAAAACCAACCCCATGTTCCCCTGCCCTGGCAGCCTCTATGGCTGCGTTCAGGGCCAGCAGATTTGTTTGCTGAGCCACCTCTGTGATTGTATTGATAATTGCCTCTATTTGGTTAGACTGAGCAGCCAAATCTTCGATTACCTGAGCTGTGTGCTCAAACGAGAAGTGAATACTCTGCATCTGCTTTTCTGAAGCTCCCAGGTTCTGCATACCCTCGGCCGCTTTTGCCAGAGAAGTCTCTGATTGTTTTAAGCCGTCCTGTGAAAAGTGTAGCATGTGTTTAACCGCAGAAGTAACTTCCACCCCGAACTTCCTTACTGAAATCAGACTGTCCAATTGACTTCTCGCCCCTGCAGCAAGTTCCTGGGAAGTGGTGGAAATCTGTGTTGAGGCTTTATTAAGTTGTAAGGTTGAAGCGCTCTGTTCATCACTTGACACACTTATCTGCTGGGCAAACTCCTGCATCGTTTTAATAATGGAACCCAACCCGATACCAATTTTGTTGATTTCGAATATAATCTGACCAATTTCATCTCTGGAATAGGGTTCCAAAATCTTGGTCAGGTCGCCCTCAGATATTGCCCGGGTACCCTTAACGGCAATTCCGGAGATTGCCGAAATCTGGTTCTTGACAAAAACTGCAATTGCAATACTCAATACCAGCCCTGTTCCAAAAGTAATGACCGGGTTGGACTGCAGTACATACATAACTGCTGTGGCTAAAACCGGCAAAACTGTAGCTGCAGAAAGCTTAGCTCCCAGGCGACACCCCTCAATAACACTGCCAACCCTGACAGAGTAACGTTTTATACCATTAACATAAACCGGGCAGGATGCATCCAAAAGCACTTCCCCGGTATTCCGGTAATACACCTGAAGCAATGGTTCCACAGTTTGGGCCGCTTGGATTCCCGCCTCATCATTGAAAACAGTTCCTTCCCTAAGGCGGTTCGTATGTACCAGCGCTGTCCCCAGTTCATCCACAATGAGTATATACTCAAAGTCTCCGAGTTCCTTGTCAAACAAAACCCGCAGCCGTTTTTCAACATCATTTAACGCACTATTTTCTTCTAACAGACAACCACATTCTCCTGCCAGCTCTCTAGCTTTCTGCAACAGCCTGAAGCCTTTTCTGCTCCTCAGCAGCCGCTGCTCATTAAATGTGCCGCTTTCTGCTTCACTCATGCCAAATCCCCCAGTCAGATGCCAAAGAATTCGAACCATAATTTGCTAGTTATATTTTTTTTCGACAGGATTTGAAAAATACCTCTTTTTTTCTATGTTATTCTGTTCCATAACCGGGGTGTACAAACATCTTTAAGCCTTAACTCCTCATATGAAGAAGCTCCCGCAAAAGCGGTCCGGCGATAATCCCTGATATCAGGCGCCGCCAAAACACCCTCATGTATAATAAGGTTATTGTTTTTTGTTTTAAATTCAAACCATTTTCTAACCAGTTCGTCCTCTCCGGCATTAATGATTTCTTCTCTCAGTTTATTAGCATTACGTGTTACAGGACAGCAAATAAAAGTCTGGCAGACCAGCGGCCGCTTCCCATAATTCCCGCAAATACCTCTGGAACTATCTAAATAGCGACACCTCCCTGATTCATCCAAGCCCATGGTTATGTCCACAACCCTTCCCTCAACATAGACATGAAGCATTTGGCCGACAAACTTCGCAAGATCGCCTTCCGCCAGGTTTAATACATCTATCAGGGTAACCGGAATACGCTCCTGACAGCATAAATCACAGCCGAAACAGGAATCTGTCTCCGGCTTTCGGGTGCGGCAGCATTTAGCTGTCTCAATAAAGTTATTGACAGCATCCAGATAATCCTGAACCGTCGCCTGGGGATCTGTTACTCTAATGTCATATCCTTCCTGTCCATTTACCAGTACCGGTATTGCTTCAACCCTGTCCAATAATAATCACCTTCACTGTTATTTCTGTTCCAGTCCAAGTCCATCCACTAATATCTTATGTATATCAGCCATCATCGCGGCAAAACGGTGTTCTGCTTCCATAAAATCCTTGGTTATCTGGTTCGCGACAACTATTTCATGCATCTTCTTTAATTCCTTTACCTTGTCCTCCGGAACCTGCCGGCCTGACATATGCATTTGCTGCAGCTCAAACTGCTGCTTCCGGTAGCCAGTAAACATGTTTTTAAGCTGCCCGTCAGCCTCTATCAGATCTTTATTCCTTTGGAGTATTTTATACTCCGCTGATTCCCGGATTCCTTTGGCGAGCACATTAGCCTGATCATAAACATTCACTTCATATGCCTCCTTCTAACATACACCTTATTAATTATACGCCATCATACAGTCCTTTGACACCCCAAAGTTAACTATCATGATATAATGCTTAGCAATAATTAATTCGTAAGGCCTAGCCCTTACCAGACCGCTGACAAATTCAATAATATTGAACTCTAAAAATGTTATAAGACAGGGGTAGATGTGTTCCGGAGGGCGGAGTCTGTCGTCCGACCGGCCAGCGATCCGCGAAGCGGGAGCTGCTGCCGGCGGAGATGTAGCCCGCCCGAGGAATTCATCTACCCCTGTCCCTTGTTACATTTTAATAATCAAAAAATATGGGGTTTGTCAATAAGTTGGTAAGGCCTAAGCCTTACCTCTGTATGTAATATCCCAGTATTCGCGACATAACCGCTGCCGCCTCAGCCCTGTTGGCCGTATCATTGGGTCGGAACAAGCCTTCATTTCCCTCCATAATCCCTGTATCTTTGGTATCCCTGATAGCCTGTATAGCCCAAGACTGAATATCTCTCCAATCCGTATAATTAGATGGCTGGCTGCTGTCAGGAAGGTCCAGCGCCTTATCCATGATTACTGCCATTTCAGCTCTGCTGATATTTTTATCCGGCCGGAAGGTCCCATCAGGATAACCCTGGACGATGCCGCGGTTAAATGCTGCGCCAATACTTCCTGCAGCCCAGTCGGGAATGTCATCCCGAAAACCTGTTCCCGGAGCTTGCTGAGCCCAACCCAGGGTCTTGGTCAGCAAGGTAACAAATTCAGCCCTGGAAACGCCCTTTTCGGGGAGGAACCGCCCATCAGGGTAACCGTTAACAATCCTGGCTGCCGACATCCGGTTAATCAGGTCCTTGGCCCAACTGCCGCTGATATCGGAAAACTGCGGGACAGGCCGTACATCTGCCATCAGCCCTATAATGCCGAATTCATCTGTTTTGGCAGTAATTGTTCTGGTTGCACTGTCGGCGGCAGCAGGCAGTCGTTTCCATACCGACTTGTCATTATCCCATAGCATGACCTGAATCCTGTTTAAATCTGTGGTTCCTCCCGCCTTTAACCTGACTTTCATAGCAGCCGGGAGTTTTCCGGCAACACCACCGTTGGCTGCCCCGCTGACTCTGTAAAGAGGTATCAGCGGAACGAAGCCGGGAGTCGCGATATTTGTACTCAATACCTCTTCGGCTGTTACCTCATATACTGTAGAACCGCCCGGATTACTGAAAATGAGCTCCAGGCCGTCACCAAGTTTCAGAGAAGCAGTAGCGCCCGGGATAACCGCCTTGGCCACAGAAACCGGCTGCCTCTCAACCGTTCCTGTTCCTGAGGAATCAGGAACGCCAATCAGAGAAATTTCATCCAGGAAAATAACACCTTTATCCCTGCTCCCGCCCTCAGTTTCTACCAGGTAGATGTCTGTTAGCCTGAGGGGCATTTTTAACCCGGCAGGAATATCAGCAGTCACGTGTTTCCATCCCTTCCAGTCGACACGGGTAAAATCAAGAAGTTTCTCAGTTCCTGCAGAATCAGTGACCCGGGCTCTTAACCAGTGTCCGTTACCAACGTCTCCCTTTACCCATACACCCATACCGAAGGGCTGTCCGGGTAGTTCCAGACCACCGTCAAAACTGCCATATGCTGCCCTAGTCTTGTCTGAAGAGGTAAAATCATAATCCAGCCTGGCGGCCCCGGCGCCCCGGAAAATATCTGAATCCGCACCGGTCAGCCGGAAACTGCCCCGGACCCCTTCGGGATAACCACGAAAACTGATTTTTTTGGCCGCTTCAAAGCCATAAAACTGTTTTTCCGCCCTGCCCACATTTACCCTGACATTTGTTGTGGTGGAATCGACCTTGATTACCAATTCGCCTGATGACATTTTGTCAACTGCGGTGAACTTTGACCCGCTTACAGTCCCGACATCCCCTTTTACCTGGACTTCATATTCACCCGGCTGAAGCGTAAATGACTGACCTTGTCTGGTAATTACTTTAACACCCAGGTCGACACTCTCTCCGGGAGCTGCGGCAATCGCAGCCGGAGTGACCTCAACTTTGGAAATATCAGCGCTACCCAATATCTGAACCGGGAAATCCTGGGTTATATTCAGATAAGAAGCCGTTACAGTAGCCTTACCACTTTGGGCTGCTGTCAGTTCGTTATTATTAAAAGTCCCCAAACCGGGGGATATTGTCCACTGAATTTCCTCCGGGGCTACAGCATACGGATTAATATGCACATCATAACCCTTTGCGGTAAATGTCTTCTTGGTTCCCACCAAGATATGGGAAGGTCCGGTTACCCGCATACCGCCAAAAGCTCCGGCAGGTGCTGTTGAAAATATTCCAATTGCCGTAGGCAGAGACCTTTCAGAACCATAGACAGGCTTATTCACCAGTGATGCCGCCTCATCACCCGGTATCCTGGCGGCCATTGTAGAAGACCCCCCGCCATCCAGGTTCACGGCTGTCCAGGCCCCTATGGAGATCATAAAATCAGCAAGTTCCTCTTGGGTCATGCCCCGGCTGGAATTTTCGGCATCAACAACAACCAGGTATAAAGTGCTGCCATCTTCAGAAGCGCCAATTGATGTTCGGGCCCTTTTGCCGGTAATGTTCTGGGAAAACCAATGCCTTTTCCCATCCTGGACTAGGAGGGCCTGTCCCCCTACCGCAGCATAAAGGTTGTCCGGAAGGGCCTTATAAGCCACCTGAACAGAGTCTCCGGCTTTAAAATTTGCAGTCAGGAACTGCCCGGCTGTACCGTGTCCTGCCAGCACATATCCCCCAGGGGGAATCGGCGTTTTAGGCTGGTCAATTCTGATATCCTTAACCGTATTATTTTCCACAACCATTTCTACCATGCCGGTCAACCCGGAAACCGGTCCCCGGCTCTGATACGACCATTTAGGGGTATACATATTCAGCCTGTTGAGGTCACTGCTCTTACCTTCCAGGGCCAGGTATGCAGGCTTATTTATACCAAATAACTCGTGCTGCAAACCGGTGGGAGCAGTAACCGTCCCGTTGAAGCCAAATATATCAAATACCGGAACCTTGTCATTGGTTATCCCAAACCCATACATATCATTTCTCCGTGCAGGTGAAGCAACCAAATCTCCGCCTTGCACCGCTATGCCAATTGGGGCCTTTTCCGCCATCTGGAAGAAATCGCCGTTGATAGCGGCAACTGCGCCTGCTTCCCGGGCCAGGTTTGTTGTGCTTTTATTTGAAGTAATTACCCCCTGGCTCCCGGCAATGGTATCTACTTTTACGTACTCATTGGTCAGGTCAACTGTCATCACATAGACTCTCAGAGCGCCGTCAGTTGTCTGGATATTCAGCCTCTCAATCTTGACCCCCTCGGCGACAGGTTCACTTGCTGAAGTCCTGGATACCTCGGTATAACCCCAGGCAAAGCCTGAAGGGAGCAGCACTGTCATTACCATTGCCAGAAAAGTTGTCCATGCTGTCATTCTTCTGAATAATCTCTTGCTTCTCAAACTGAATCCTCTCCCCCAATAAAAATTATTTGGACCACTCCACAAACCTAATATTATTTAGACTCTCAGGATACTGTCCGGGTTCCCCCTGCATCCCGAGTTTTTTTCACTTCTTTCATTTTAGCTAAAAGATTATAGCCAACTGCCAATCCCCCCAATCCCCTGCCTAGTTTTATCTCCGGTTTATTGGCACCGTGAAAGTCGCTCCCCCCTGTAACCAACAGACCATTTGTTTTTGCAAGAGCGCAGAAATAGGCGGTTTCTGTTGCCGAATGAGTGCTGTAATAGGCCTCTATGCCCATGAGCCCGCTTCCACAGAGTGCTCTGAGAAGTTCTTCAAACTCCTCCCTGCCGCCTGCCCGCAGGTAATGCGGATGTGCCAGGACCGGAATTCCTCCGGCACCTGTGATCATTTCTATTCCCTGCGCCGGGCTGATCTTGTCCTTCTTCACATATGCAGGCCTGCCGGCTCCCAGGTATCGGTCAAAGGCTTCCTCAACACTGTTGATATACCCCTTCTTTTTTAAAACAGCGGCAAAATGGGGCCGTCCCACTACAGTTCCTCCCGCAGCCCTGGCCACCTCATCCATCGTAATGTCAAAACCAAGTTCCCGCAGTTTGGCGGCCATCCGGGGATTTCTGCGGTCTCTGCTTTCCCGCAGCTGGGCCAGATCCCTGGATAACCGGCTGCTCCGATGGTCCATATAATAACCCAGGATGTGCATCTCACCGGGATAATCGACACCTATTTCCACCCCGGGAACCACTTCTATTCCGGCTTTTTCCCCTGCCTGCAGGGCTTCCGCCAGTCCCTCCACCGTATCATGATCGGTAATGGCAACCGCCTTTAACCCGCACCGGGCAGCAAGAAAAACAATTCTCTCAGGTGTCATTGTCCCATCTGAAGCCGTTGTATGTACATGCAAATCAATGAAATCGGAATCCATGTTAATCTCCTTTTTATTACATTATATCCTGATTCATAGTGGTTTAAAAAGCCGTTATTTTTCTCATCCACTTCCCGGGTGCAGCACATTTTGGGTGAAATAGCTGTTCTGCAGTATATTGCGGCATTACTAATAAGCTGGTGTATTAAAACTAACAAGCTGTGCCCTTTCGGCACAGCTTGTATTCGTTATACCTGTTTCATTGTATTCTCCAATTGATTCAGTACTTCCTGCGGGCTCATGCCTTTGGCAGAAATTACCGGTGAACCTGTTTTGATTGTCGTCATCCCCATCATGTTATCATCCATCCCGGAAATAACAACAGCATCACAGTTCTTCAGTTCAATTCCGGTCTGGGTATGGGGGTCCAGCTGAACAACCTCATAACCATTTTGGTCAAGCAGCTGTTTTACACTTCCCAGTGTATTCTCAATCGCCACCCGCTTTTTGGCCATATAAAACACCTCCCGTAATTTAATTGCCACAAATATTACCCAAATCCTATGGTATTTTTCACAGGTTATTATTAGTAAGTTCCACAGTCTTTATACAGGATTGGGATTGGAAGATCAGCAATATTTTCTTAAATTTTATGACAGGCATAATAGTTTCCCGTAGTGAGAAACTAACACAAAGGAGGGAATTTAGATGCGGGAAGAACTCAAAAGAAATACTGACTACGCCAAAGAAGATGACCGGAGATGGGAAGCCAATACTTATGAAAACGATAAGGGAAGATGGAACGTTTATACCGGACTCTGCAAGGGATGCGGTTTATGTATTGAAAAATGTCCCGTGAAAGTCATAGAATGGTCTAAGGAACTGGGGTTTATGGGAACTCCTGCCGTTAAACCCCGGATTGAAGGCTGTATCGTCTGCGGTATCTGCCAGACAGTCTGTCCCGACGCCGCTATCCATATCGAAAAAAAGGGGAAAGGAGCGCCTCCGGAAGCAGTCCCTGTACAATAGCGCATTAAATTTTGCCGCAGTACTTTATTATAATGACTTCAAGCTATATAATTGTCCCAGAGGTGATAAAAATGAACAGACCAATCAAATTTCTGGGACTGGCAGCAAGCCCCCGGCGTAACGGCAACAGCACTATTCTCCTGAAGGAGGCGCTGCGTGGCGCGGCTGATGCCGGAGCTGATACCGAGCTGCTGCTCCTTAACAGTTACAGGTTTTCCGGCTGTTTGGCCTGTGACGGGTGCTTTAAAGACGGAGAATGTGTCGTAAATGATGATATGCAGGTGATATATAAAAAGATACTGGAAGCAGACCGCTTGGCGCTGGCTGCCCCGATTTTCTCCATGGGTCTGTGTTCTCAGGCAAAAGCTATGATTGACAGGACACAGCGTTTCTGGTCCACCAGGTTCATCCTGAAAAGGGATGTGATTCCCGACAAGGACCGGCGCCCGCCAAGGAAGGGAATCTTTATATCCGTTGCTGGTTCAGGACATAAAAAAGTATTTGACGGAGCTCTTCAGGTCGCCAAATACTTTTTTCTGATGCTTGAAGCTCAATTTGCAGGAGAATATTGTTACCATGAGATTGACAGAAAAGGAGATATTCTGAATCACCCTGCTATACTCAAGGAAGTTTACCAGGCAGGCTATAACCTGGCAGGTTCCACAGCTTCCCTTTCATGATGCTCATATGACGGTAAATATTCCGGAACATCATCCACTTTTACCGCCCGTCCTTCCCGGATGGACCTGATAATATCCAGCACCATCTTGGTATCACCATATTCCATTTCCGGTGGGACCGAAATGGGTTCTTTGCCTACAGCCGCATTGTAGAAATTCAACAGTTCATTATAATAGCCCCGCTGAGGGCGGTAAGGGACCTGTTCCGACCTCCCATCGTCATAAGCCACATTTATAGTGCCACAGTCACGTTCCTCAAGAAATATCATTCCATTGGAGCAGAAAATCCTAAGCCCGGTTAACGGTCTCTGCATTTCCCTGCCTGCACAGTAAAAGGTAAACTGACCGGTAACCCCGCTCCGGAATTTTATATTGGAATTAATCACAGCATAGGGAGCCCACTGGTCATCCTGGGGTACTCCATAGGCATGGACCTCATCGACAGCGCCGAAAAAATGCCTTAGTGCTGCAATATCATGAACCGCAGTGTCTAAAATGATGCCCCCGGGAAATTCCGGATGCTGCCGCCACTCTTTGGCGGCAAATTTATTTTTCAGCATATCCCGGGGGAAATTCATCACCCTGTTCTGAAGGAAATATACCGGACGACCTGCCTTCTCTGTCCTGACCATGTCCCTGATCAAATCAACCTCTTCATTATAGCGATAATTTTCTGCAATCATAATGGGAACCCCATACTTTTTGGGCAGTTCGGCACACGCCCGGGCCTGTGCCATATTGGGCGCCAGGGGCTTTTCACATATAAGGGGCTTTCCTGCCCTGGCAGCTTCCTCTGTTACAACAAAGTTCTGCCCTATTGGCACCATGATATCAAACATATCTACATCAGCGTTTTTAATCATCTCATTGTAATCATTGAAAACCTCCTGCTCAGGGATATTGAGCCTCCTGGCCCATTGCGCCGCCTTGCCGCTGTCAGCATCACAGAGAGCCTTTATTTCATACCTGTCCTGCAATTCCATAAATGCAGGGTAATGGAGCCTTTCAAAGGCCATCCCTGTGCCAATAATTCCAACCCGCAACTTTCGCAAAAAAATTCCTCCTTATTATCATTTCAGAATTATCATTGCAGAAGTTTTTTGGCAACCAACCTGAGCCCCCCCAGAGAAAAAAGGTACTTCCACTGGATAGCTTCCTTAAGCAGCCCCGCTACCCGTCCAGTTGTCCGGTATTCCCTGCCAATTTTCCCCACGGCCACTTTCCGTCCCAGGGAGACAACCCTGCCCATCTCTCTTGGATTAAATTCCCGCAGCCCTTCTCCCCTGATGTCTGCAAGAACATTCAAGGCAGCCAGACGCCCGCTTTGAATAGCAACTTGCGCTGTTGGTCCCATAACCTCACCTGTAGCCTGATTGACTATAAAGGCATTGTCTCCCACCATAAAAACATTAGGATATTCCACCGACTGGAGATAGCTGTTTACTTTGGCCCTTCCCCTGGCGGCAGTGGTAAAGCCTGACAGGGCAATCAGCCTGTTTGCCCTGATCCCGCCTGTCCAGATAAAATTGCGCGTTTTGATGACCTCACCACTACTGAGCTTTACTTCACTTTCACTAACGCCCTCTATGGCTGTTCCGGTAATAATCCGGATTCCCTTTTGCCGGAGTATTTCGTAAGCATTTTCAATCAGCTTCCTGTCATAACCCTTAAGAATTGTATCTGCGGCTTCTATATTAACGATTGAAACCAGTTTTTTCTGGATATCATATTCTTTTGCCAGTTTAGGGAGCCAGTCCGCCATTTCACCGGCCAGCTCTATACCCGTAAACCCGGCGCCCCCGACTACTATAGTAAGCAGTTCACGCCTCAGAGGATTACTTTTAAATGATGCGAAACTGTTTTCAATATGGGCCCTGATCAGTTTTGCGCTATTCAGGCTCCTCAGGGTCAGACTGTGCACCTCGAGACCCGGAATATTAAAGTACTCCGGCTCACTTCCCAAGCCTACAATAAGGTAGTCATAATCAATTGTGCCATCCCCCAGGATTACTCTGTTATCCTTGGGCAGGATACGAAGAATCTCGTCCTTAATCTGTTTAACCCTTGTCTCATTAAAAATATCCTTGAGGGAAATCCTCATATCTTCATTACCGGTGACCCCGGCAGCGGATTCATGGAGCTGGGCCATAAAGTGATGGTAATTATGTTTATTGACAAGAACTATCTCTGGTTCATCCCTATGACCTGCCGTTTCCAGCGTAAGGGCGCTTCTGACCCCGGCATAACCGGCGCCCAGGATAACAACCCGTTTGACCATGACATTTCCTCCTTCTACATATATCTCCCCATTATCTCCGCAAATAACCATGACATATGGTGAGTCGTTGTACAACAACTTACCATATATCTTTTCCAAAAAGGCTGAAAAAATATTACTTCAGGCAAAGTCGAAACTCCACCTGAAGTTAGAAACTTTTGCTTATATATGGCGGACCTCAGGCCCGTTCGGGCCTGCCAGGTGAGTAAGGGTCTCATCCCATACCTGCAGCAGCCTTTGATAGTCTTCGGAGGTAATCCTGGCATCGGTGGTCATCCGGTAATCGGTGATTGCCTTTTCGACAGGAATTACCCTGGATTTAGTCCGGCCGCTTTCTCTGTACCTGTGTACCCATACTGGCACGTATTCTGCGCTGTCCAACTGAATGCCGCCGGTTTCAATTTCTTTTTCTAAGGTAAGGGTTACAATTATACCGGTATCCCTGTATCTGCCCTTTTGCCCTGAGACAAAGTTCCCCAGGGAATAAGCTGCAAACAGGCCTCCCTCCCGTTCTGTATCCCGTACAGCCATAGGCTGGATAACATGGGTATGGCTTCCGGCAACTATGTCAGCACCGGCAGCGAATAATTCCTCAACCATCTGCCTCTCCGTCTCACCGGGAGTGCGGCGGTACTCTACCCCATGATGGGGGCTGATAATTATAACTTCTGCTCCCTTTTCCCGCAGGACTTCGATATCCTGCCTCACCTGCCGCATATCCAGCAGATTCACCAGATATTCCTTGCCCTTCGGAACCGGAAGCCCATTAGTGCCATATGTGTATGACAGGATGCCCAGTTTTACACCCTTAATATCCACTATCAGTGGCGTCTGGCGGCTCTCGGCAGACACACTGGTTCCGGTGTGCAAAATTCCGGCCTCATCCAGGTGTTCAATTGTTTTCAGAACACCATACTCTCCTCTGTCCAGGGAATGGTTGTTAGCCGTTGTCAGCACATCAATACCTGCTTCCCTCAGGGATAAGAGGATTTCTTCCGGACTGTTGAACTTAGGGTAGCCGGTATATCCCTGCTCCCGCCCTGCCAGTGTCGTTTCCAGGTTTGCAATGGTAATGTCTGCTGCCCCCAGATAATCGGCCACTTCATCAAACACACCAGTAAAGGAATACGTTCCTGTTTGCCGGTCATAGGCATAAGCTAATTGGTCAGAATGTACCATGATATCTCCCGCCAGTGCAATACTGATTTTAATTGTTTCAGGCGGCAGATACACTGTTTCGGATACAGCCGAACCGGCAGCCGGAACAGCCTGGTCTGCACCAAGGTTTATTAGTCCACAGCCTGTCGGTATCAAGGCGCTTAGAACCAGCGCTGCTGACAGCAGCAAACAGAAGGCTGAACATGGTCTGATTTTTAAGTATAATGCACGGAAGTAAATTTTTGGCATCCCCTCTCGGAATCGCTGCAAAACGGCGTTAGTTATCAATCAATAATATAATACCATATATTGCCACAAATATGTTTGGTAATGCTGTAAAATACTAGACTTGAAAGTGGCTTTTTACTTACTATAAATTTAAGGAGGTGATAAAATGACTTTTCACCAGCAAATTCAGAGTCAAATGCAGCAACTGCAGCAGGTTGAACGTAATGCAAGCCAGCAGGCCCAGCAAATTCAGCAAATGGCATCACAGCTAAGCCAGCAAATGTCCCAGATGAACAGCCTGATGTCCCAGATGTCAAACCAGGTTAGTTCCCTTTCCATGACTCAGGCCGGGTTTAGCGGTGGAATCCAGGGCTCTTATCAGCCGGCAACTGACTGGTCTCAAAGGACCATTTCCACTCCAAGCTATGGTCAAACCGGTCAGTTCAGTTCAGGCGGACAGTACGGTATGCCCGCACAAACAGGGCAATTCGGCTTTTCGGGACAATCAGGGAACCCTGGGGACATCCCTACAGGCCGTTCCGCATTTAATACTAACAAAGACCTTAATCAATAGCAGGCATTAACTAAAAAGGTATGAAATGAGCCGGGATGAGTTTATTTCTAAGGAAATACTCATCCCTCTTTAATTTGGGGAACAGATTTTCTGAAAAGAACCGGACATTGGTGAGGCTTTTTGGCGTAATTTCTGGTATAATTAAACACAAGATATTAAGCAGATAAATATATTGAGATGAGGAGGTTAATTAATGTCCAAAAAGCATATTGAGTTTGAAGCAAAAATAAAGATCAAAGATAAAGTGGATGCTAAAACCCTGCTGGGACTGCTGAAACAACTTACCAAGGACCTTGGCTTTGCTATTAAAAAAATCGAATCAGATGAAATAACGCTGTTTAGAGCAGGAAAAACTCCGCCGCCAAAGGGTAATAAAACAGAGCCGGCCGCCGAAGTTACCGAAGAGGCCGGAGCTGAAATTGAAATAGAGGTTTCATCTGATGAACTGGAAATTGAAATTGAATCAGAAAATATTGAGACAGTAAAAGACCTGGCGTCCAAAATAGCAGCGCTCTTATAACTGCGCCTCCGGGCTTAGATACATATATTGTTATTACTTCATGGTCTCAAACTGAAAACCCTGGTTCTGCAGCATACCAATAACGGTGGGCAGGGCTCTGGCTGTTGCCATGTGTCCCGTTCCATCATGCATAATTATTATCATTTCCGGCCACAGGTCTTCTTTCAGGCTCTGCTGCCGGATTTTTTCAATTATCTCCGGAGCAGTCAGGTATGGTTTTCTGGAGTCATATGACTCTACGTTCCAGTCCACAAGCCGGTAACCCTCTTCAGCGAGAAATTTCTTCGCAGATCCGCTTTTACGGACTGCTCCTCCGGGGTCTCTTACAATTTGAGGTCTCTTCCCGGTAATCCGAAAAATGGTTTCTTCATTTTTTCTTAAGGATTCCATCAAACTGTTCTTTCCGGAATAAATCCCCTGATACCGGTGATTAAAAGTATGATTTCCTATAGAATGGCCTCTTTCGGCCATATCCCGCAATATCTCAGGATGCTTCTCGATTTCGGTCCCTACAACAAAGAAAGTCGCTCTTATACCGTAACTGTCCAGGGTGTCAAGTATCAATGGCGTAACAACACTGTCAGGACCATCGTCAAAAGTAAGGTACACCTTTTTCGTCCCGCCTGCTGCTTCATCTGAGTTAGGTTCTATTTTTACAGTCATTTCACTGCCGGTTGATTTTGCACTGTCTCCGGATTCTTTCGCACCTGCACTGTAAAAAGTCTGGTCCATTAAAATTTTTGACTCCCTCAGAATATATGGAAATCCTGTGACCCCAACTTGTTTGGATACCACACACCCTTGATTCACAAATGCCAGAAAAAGTATGAAAAAGATTATCAGAGTTTTTTTACCCAACTTCAGGTCCCCCTGGTCTTAATTAATTTTGTTATCTAGATTATTTCGACATTTTTCGCGCATCGCCTTCCTTCAATCAACAATTCACTGTAAAAAAATAACTTCAAATTGAAATTTAGGTAAGAATATATTAAAATAGATGGGAATGATAACCTAAAACCTTTTCATATTTGATTACACTAAGGAGGTTCTACAATTGGCGACAATAATTCCATTCAGGGGTATCAGATATAACTCCGAAAGAGTTGATATTAATGATGTAATCACCCCTCCCTATGACGTCATAGATGCGTCAGGGCAGGATTATTTCTACGAAAAAAATCCCTATAATGTCATCAGACTCGAATTAGGCAAAAACTTTCCCGGGGATTCAGATGATGATAACAGGTATACCAGAGCAGCCAAACACCTGGAGGAATGGCTTAAATCAGGGGTTCTCAAACACGAAGAGAAACCCTCTGTTTATCTGTATGAACAGGAGTTTGATGTTAAGGGAGAGAAGAAAATCCGCAGCGGTTTTATTGCCGGTGTACAAGCCAACGACTATAGTAAAGGCGAGGTCCTGCCTCATGAGGAAACACTGCCAAAACACAAGGCTGACCGCCTTAATCTGATGAAGGCAACAATGGCTAACTTCAGTCCTATTTTCGGTCTCTATGCCGATAGAGATCATGTTATCGAAAATACCCTGGAAAATGCCAGAGGAACCCGTCAGCCGGATGCTGAGGTTACCGACAGCCAGGGTGTAATTAACAGACTCTGGGTCATCTCAGACGAAATAGCTCTGGGATTGATAAAAGAAAAGATGTCTGGTGAAAAAATATTTATTGCCGACGGTCATCACAGATACGAAACTGCCGTTAATTTTGGCAGGGAAATGGCAGCCCAGGGTAAAGAAGGTTATGACTACCTGATGGTCTGCCTGGTGAACCTGTATAATAAAGGACTGGTAGTCTTCCCCACCCACCGGGTAGTTAAAAATATTGCCGACCTTGATGTCACCGGCCTCCTCAACAGACTGAGTACAGATTTTTCGGTTACTGAACTCCCTGCCGGAACATCACCCGAAAAATTTACAGAGCTGCTGGAAGCCAACGGTACGGCTGGGCCTTCCTTTGGTGTTTATGCAGGTGACAGCAAATACTATATTTTAACCCTGACGGAACCCGGGAAAGTAAACCCACTGACTGATAATGAACACTCAGCCGGATGGAAACGGCTTGATGTTACTATACTGCATACACTGATTCTGGAAAAATACCTTGGCATAGGAAGTAAGCAGAGGGCAGATGAAAGCAATCTTGTTTATGTCAGGGATGAAGCAGCAGCCAGGAACTTTGTGGATAGCGGTGAAGCCCAGCTAGTGTTTTACATGAATGCAACCAAGGTGCAGGAAGTTACCGACATTGCCACCGGCGGAGAAAAAATGCCTCAGAAATCAACCTTCTTTTACCCCAAGGTGATCACCGGGCTGGTTATGAACGATTACGAGAGATAGGCAGTATCCCACAAGTTAACGGCAGGTATTCTTTTTAGCTATGAAATATAGGAAGTGGCAGACACATTCCTCCAGAACGGCTACGACTCAGTTTGTTACCGGTTCCCGCATAGCGGGAACCGACAAACGGACGTCAGACTCGTTCTTCCGGAACATATCTGCCACTTCCCTAATTTATGCTCAAAATTAAACCTGCCACTTTTAACTTGTGGAATACTCCTCCTACTCCAGAAACTAATCCGCCTCACATTCATCCACGTGGCAGTCTGCCATACTGTAGACAAAAGTGAACCTGGTGGCATGCTCCATCTCATCTGTCATGGCCACAAACATGATATCCCTTACCTTCATACTTGTTGTTGCCAGAAGCATTTCCCTATACATCTCGGCTGCCTCCAGTTCATCTTTTACAGATTCCATCACCCCGGTGCAAAATGCCGGTGTTTTAATATGTGGTTCTGCAACCACAGGCTGTCTTCCTGTCAGTTCCAGGTAAAGCCGGCAAAACATGCTGTAATGCTTCTTCTCATCATCCCTGGCATGGATGATAAAATCCCTGGCCTCCTCACAGGGCGCAATAGCAGCCAGTTCCGTGTAGAATTTAGCCGCTTCATACTCGTCATTTATAGCAGTTGCCAAGTCGCAGATAAATTTATTGAAATCTGAAAACATCATGTGCCCGCTCCCAGGATAAGCGCCTGCGGGATAACCACCCATTGGGTAACCACCGGAGCCGCCGACCGGCCCGTAAGGATTATTCGCTGCATATGGATTTATTGGCAGTCCTCTGTAAAACATATCAAGCATACCTCCTAATTAACTTCTACTCTTTAATCATTTTATGCACCAAATAAGTGATATGCTAAATACTAAATTTGATGTATCCTAAGCAAAAATCTTAGGCAAAATGAATTGAAACAATACAAAAACAACTTCCTCTTTGTCAAAAGGAGCTGCTTTATGAATATTTCACCATTCAAAAACTCAGTATGGGTTTACCGCATTTTTGACATTACCGATGAAATCGACCTGAGGGGTGTGGAACGAATCCTATCACCGGAAAAGCCCACCTCCCGTATGCGGTTGAGCCGTGTCAGGCCAAAATCCATCCATATAGGCAACCCTCCGGTAACAGTTGAATTAGGGTCCAGTGATATTCACCTAAACGGGGACTCATACGAAGTGATTGTATCGGCCAGGATATATGACCTAGGGGTCGTGAGTCTTGTGCTGAAAATAGGGCTGCCTGAGGATATCAGTTACCAAGAGCTCCGGGGTTTTTCAGTTCCAGCATAAGGTGAAGTTGATACAGGGTAATTATGCCATGCTCAGTGATGAGGTCATCAACCACCGTTCAATGCTGCTGGAAGTCGCTATTGTTGCTCTTTTTGTCTTTGAAGTCCTTCTCACTCTGGGTGAGAAGTTGTTCTGAAAGCAGCTCCATTGGTATAATTGAATTTTTTACCCTGCCAGGTATCCCTTTCTGCCATCACTTCCTCTATCCTTCTTCTGATTTTCCACCAGCTGGTACTCCAGTTGCAGAAATAAAGGCTGCCCTGGGGGCCCTTGCCGACAAGTCTCTGGATAACAATACGGGGATCGAGGTACTCCAGAAAAAGAACTACCCTGTTAATATACTCGTCAAGGGAAATCACCTCAAACTCACCATTCTTGTACATCTGGCCCAATAAGGTATCCCTGATAATATACAGGGAATGAAGCTTGACATAATCGACTCCCAGCGCAGAACACACCTTGGCAGATTCGATAACATCTATTTCATCATCCCAGGGTAGATTCAGGATTAGGTGGATAACTGTGTCGATCGACCTTTTTTTAGTCCTGAGAACCGCATCAATAAACTCTGCCAGCGAATGGCCCCGGTTTATCCTTTGCAGGGTATGATAATTAACCGTCTGCAGCCCGAGCTCGATATTGATATCAAGGCCTTTCTCCTCCTGAATGTCTTGCAGGAAATCAAGATAAGGGTCACTAATGCAGTCCGGTCGTGTGGATATTGAAATTCCGATAATATCAGGGACAGCGGCGGCTGCCAGGACATTTTGCCTGAAGGTTTCCAAATCACAATATGTATTGGTAAATGCCTGAAAATAGGCAAAAAAGCGTCTCGCATTAAACCTTTTTCTAAAAAAAGCCTTGTTTTGCTCAAGCTGGCGGGGAATATCCATACTGCTGGGCAGACATTCAAAACCAGCCCCTTCTTCGTCACAGAAAATACAGCCCCCGGTGCCAAGTGTTCCGTCCCTGTTAGGACAGGTGCCGGGAAGGTTGACAGGCAGCTTGTAGACCTTTTCACCATACTTATTTTTCAGGTAAGATGAATATTCGTTATACCTGATTCTTTCTTCTGACACAGTTTACACCTCCGTTAC
Organism: Phosphitispora fastidiosa; assembly: GCF_019008365.1. NCBI lineage: Bacteria > Bacillati > Bacillota > Clostridia > Eubacteriales > Peptococcaceae > Phosphitispora > Phosphitispora fastidiosa. The sequence goes on from NZ_JAHHUL010000005.1 coordinate 71,827, forward strand.
ACCTAGTTTGCAGTCCGGCTTAGTATTGCCAGTTGGACAGGTTCACCATTCCATCTACAACTTACCTCCTATTGTAACACACTTAAAAAGCCATACTATAAAAGGACAATAAGGAGGTGGTCCTTTGTTAGCATGTCTCCCTGAACTGCCTTTCGAACCACATGATTACCAGGTACAGACAGCCAAAAGAGTTCTCCGGGATATGGACTGCCGGGCCCTGATTGCCGATGAGGTCGGACTTGGCAAAACCATTGAAGCAGGGCTCATTATTAAAGAAATGATTGCCACCGGGCAGGCAAAAAAAGTCCTCATTCTGACCCCGGCCTCGCTGGTCCAGCAGTGGTGGTCAGAATTAAACGAAAAATTTGGGCTTAACTTTTGGGTCAGCCGCAAAGGCCCCTGGGCCTGGTCCGGAAACTTTGTCATCGGGTCTCTGGACAAGGCAAAAAGAGAAGAACACAGCACGCTTATCCTGGAAAATAAATACGATCTGGTAGTCATAGATGAGGCCCATAAACTGAAAAACCGAAAAACCGGGAACTGGACCTTTGTATCCAAACTCAACACCAGTGGGCTTGTCCTGCTTACGGCAACACCTCTGCATAACAAGCTTGAGGAAGTATATAACCTGGTGTGCCTTCTGAAACCGGAGCTGTTCCCTGATTACACCAGCTTTCTCAACCACTACCAGTTGAATCCCAAATCACTGATAAGTGAAATGCGGGAGAAACTTCAGGATGTTATGATTCGAAACCTGACCCGGGAACTGGGAGTTAAAAACATCTCCCGCAAAGTGAGCCTGATTCCGGTGGATACGACTGAACTCGACAAACAAATCTACGCCAAAATCAAATTATACCCGGGCACATTCCTTTCACTGCTGCTGCGTAAGGAATTCTGTAGCAGCTACTCAGCACTCTATGATACCCTGCAAAAAAAGGGGGATACCGAGATCCTGGCTCTTTTAGAAGAATGCGACATCTCCGCAAAGCTGAAAAACCTGGAAATGATTCTCAGAAACCACAAGGGAAAAATTTTGGTATTTACAGAATATATTCAGACACAGCACTATATCGCCCGTTACCTAATGATGCATAATATCAGGTTTATTCTCTTCAATGGGAAACTGGGGAGGAACCAAAAAGAATGGGTAAAACACCTCTTTGAAAAAAGGGATATCCCGGTGATGATTTGTACTGATTCCGGTTCCCAGGGTCTAAACTTCCAGTACTGTGATGTTATTGTCAATTTTGACCTGCCCTGGAACCCCATGAAGGTTGAACAGCGAATTGGCCGGATTGACAGGATCGGACAAAAATCCAGCAATGTATATATATATAACTTTATCATGAAGGATACTATTGAAGAAAAAATATTTTCCGTCCTTGGAGAAAAAATCACCCTATTTAATGAGTGTATTGGAGAACTTGACAAGATTCTGGTTGATAATGAAGCAGAGCTTTACAGCATGATGAGCAAAATGTGACCCTTATTTTTCACTTTCCTCCTGACCGAAAAAAGCAGCTCAGCCATACTGGCAAGCTGCTTTTTGTTAATTAAACGCAATTTTTAGCCGGTGTTCTTTTGGATATTCACTCCCGGTCCGCGGGGACCAAAGCAGACAACTCTGTTGCGGCCGCTGCCTTTAGCCATGTAAAGGGCATCATCAGCGATTTGAACAATCTCCTTGACTCCCATGGATGGTTTCCACGCCGCCAGGCCGATACTCAAGGTCATCTTACAGGAATTTCCCTTATATTGAAAAACATGTGCTTCCACAGTACTGCGCAGCCTCTCCATAAGTTGATACGCGCCGGTAAGCTCGGTATGTGGCATAATAACCGCAAATTCCTCTCCACCATACCTGGCTACCAGGTCTGAAGCCCGCACCTTATCCCTGACCAGGACGGCCAGTTCTTTCAGAACCATATCTCCAAAAACATGCCCATACCTGTCATTAACTTTTTTGAAGTAATCCAGGTCCATCATGGCAACAACAAACTTAAGATGATATCTCTCTGTCTTTTTCACCATCTCCCCCAGACGCTGGTAAAAATATGCATTATTAAACAACCCGGTTAACCCGTCAGATGCAGACTGCATCTCCAGTCTTTTGAGGTGGGCAACATTCCGGAAACCTGCGGCAGCGATTTCAGCAACCGTTTTGAGGTATCTTTCGTAATAATCTGCCTGCAGGTAATCCCGCTGCCCGCGGATAATAATGATACCCGATTCCGCCTTGTTACCCAGTGGTAAAATAAAGAACCCGAAATCATAGCCGAGGTTTTTTAGAATTTCAGGTCTGAGTTCTTCCCCGGTCTCAAATCCCAGTTCGACACCCCAGTCAACCTGTTCAGATTCGTAAGAATATATTTCTGAACATATTCCGTTATCACCGGGGCCGAAAAACACTTTTATCCCCTTAACTGGTATAACCGGATCTATTGTCTCAAAGAGCAGGTCACATATTGTCTGAAAGTCCCGGGCCTGATTCAGTTCCTTACTAAACCTGTAGAGGAGTTTACTCTTCCGGTATTCCTGGTCAAGTATGTTTTTTTCCCTTTGGGTATCGCTCTCTGTCTGGATCATAATACCAACATAATGTGAAAAGGCAAAATACAGGGGTAATATAACTGCCGCAAAATTAAACGGTTTCAGCGGGTGGTAGCCTGGGGACGCCATAACAGTGCCGAGATATGTTCCCAAACATATCACTGTCACAATGACCCCATATTTTGCGCCATATACAATCCGGCAGTTAACCAGAGCTAACAGGTACAGCAGCAAAAAGGGACTGACAATGCCACCCGACAGGTAAACACCTGCAGAGCTAAAAACCACATCTGCCACTGCAAAAAACAACACCACCTGGCCATCAAATCGCAAAGCCCTGGAATAAACTGAAAACATGATCCATTCTGCAGCCAGGAGATATACAAAACCCGCTATAATCAATGCACTAAAGGCAGATAAAGAAAAGTCCCGTTCAAAGGACTTCCAAATAAACATCAGTTTGGTCCAGATAACGGCAACAACAAATGAAAGGTATCTGAAATTCTGCAGATACCGCATTAAAATACCGTGAGGACTTCTGTTGTAAGGATAACCGGCCTTAAACAGGCTCAGAACAATCATAAGATACCCTTCTCCCCCCAAAAAGACTACCTTATATAATAAATTCACCCGATAAACCAAATTTCCTTCTTTTTTGATGGATTTACCCTTTTCTGTTGATGGTTACAGGATTTTAGCCGAAAGGTCTATTACAAGCAAAGCAAAACCCATACTCAAAAGAGTAATGACAAAATTAACGGCCAATTGTTTGGGCCCTGTTTCCTTAAACAGTTTTTTCAGAATTATATTTGTTACCACGAGATAAATCGTTGGAGCCAAAATGGCAAAGATGATTGAATTGGCGGTTTTATTTATAGGCATAAATGCATATACCATAAAAACCATAAAGGCAAAAAACCAGAAAACCAGCCCGGCAGTCAGGGACAACAAGACTTTGAGCATAATTGTAAACACCATAATACCACCTCAGTGCCTATTATCCCACAAGAGACCTTGGAAGTATGTGATTTGGCTCACTTTCCGGTCCTAAAAGCAGGGTTTTCCAGGACTTCTTCCCCTTCTGTTATTCCACCTACAATTTCAATATACTCATCACCCTTAAGTCCGATATCCACAGTTCTGGTCTTTGCCTCCTCAGGCCCGGGTATCATTACTACAGACTTGCGACCTTCGAAAATAACCGCCGAAACCGGTAACCTCAGCACTCCTTCTTTTTTTGCGATAATAACATCTGCATCCCCGGTCATTCCTACCTTCAGAGGGCCGGGAGCCTCGATTTGAATCTTCGTTTCAAATACCACACTACTGCCCTCAGCTTCACCCTGGCTGGCGATATATACCACCTGCCCGGGAAAAGACCGGTTACCAAAGGCTCCTGCATAAACCGCTGCCTCCTGCCCTAACCGGAGTACCGGCATATCGACTTCTTCCACCGTTGCTTTTAGTTCCATGCCCCGGGCTGCCGAGATAACTATAGCCGGTCGGTCCTGAAGAGGTTCCTGGCCGGAACTGATGTTAAGTTCAGTGACAATGCCTTCCTGTCCTGCATAAACACGGTATTTCTCGATTTCATTCTGTTTTATCTCCCACGCCAGTTCAGCCTGCCTCAGAGCAAGCCTGCACCGGCCAATTTCCGCCCTGCTTTCACTGGTATCAATTCTGGCAATAACATCATTTTTCACGATATTCTGCCCCTCCCTGACCTCCAGCTGCAGCACAGCCCCGGGAGCAGCAGCTCTGGCGATACCCACATCAGGCTCCTCAACCTCAGCGCTGCTGAAAGAATTGACCGCTCCACCCCCGGCAAGGGCAACCGCGACTGAAGCCTGACTGCCTGCAGCCACTGCACCCGGATTCCTGAAGCGCACGGTAACATCATAGATTTTTCCCCCACCGGAAGCAGCCCTGCCGGCCCTGTCAACATCAACAACAATACCCTCCAGGTAAGACATGAACTCCGAAAGACATACCGTTGCTTTTAATCCATTACTAATTTTTTCAATACCCATAGGCCCAAAGGGCGCCGTTACCTCCAGAAAACCCGGATCGGTAATTTTGGCCACCGGTGTATTCTTTTCAACCCTGTCACCTTCTTTAACGAGTAGCTGTGTTACTCTCCCGGAAGCCTGAGCCGTTACCAAATCAGAAGCGGCGGCCAAGGATGCCTCTTCCAGATCCCGTTTCCTGCTCTCACACTCCAGTTCCGCCTGCTCCAGGGCAAGCCTGGCATCTTCATCTTCCATGGTGAAAAGCAGGTCCCCGGCCTTTACCGTTTGCCCTTCCTGAACCAGAATCCCGGTAACTCTGGCTTTGACCTCCGGGGTTAACTCCTCCCTGGAGGAATCGGAGATGACCCCCTGAGCAAACACCGATTTAATCACACTGCCCCTGGTGACCTTTACAGTTGGAACATTAACGGCTGCCGGCGCGGATTTGGCGGCGGAGTACTTCCACATAGCGATACCGCAAACTATTGCACCTACTAATATAGTTATACCTGTGACCACATACTTCTTTTTCATATGTACCTCCAAAAAAACACGTTAAACTACTCCTGAAACACGTTAAACTATTCCTGCCTGATTGCATTCAGGGGGCTCAACCTGGCTGCCCTGACCGCAGGGTATATCCCTGCCAGCACTCCCACCAGGGTGGCAAAGGAGAGCGCAAACAAAGCCAGCCAAACCGGGATAACTGCAATATTTCCCACCGCTTCCTCAGGAATTTGCAGGAAATTGGTGCTCCTGTATATTAGATTAATGATTCCGGCAATTGCATAAGAAATGGCTAAACCGGCCATACCTCCGAGAAATCCAATCGTACCTGCCTCAATAAGAAACATTTGGCGAATGTTGGGAATTGTCGCCCCCAGAACCTTGAGGATACCGATTTCCCTGGTGCGTTCCAGGATAGACATGACCATTGTGTTAATGATGCCTATTGTAGCTACCATCAGGGAAATGGCGCCGATACCACCCAGAATCATCTGAATTATAATAAAGGCCTTGTTAATTTCCTTCAGTTCAGTAATCGGTGAAAACGCCCGAAACCCCATTTCCCGGATGCGGTCAACCACATACTCAACCCTCTCTCTTTCGGGTACTCTGACAACCAGGTTCATGTAGCTTTCCCGGCCTTCTCTCGGGGAGGTCCCGCCTTGTAATTCTCCGGCCCAGTTACTGAGTTCCCTTACCGTATCCAAAGGTACATAAACCACGCTGGAACCCGGAGAACTCCGGGTCTCTGAAAGCATACCCACCACCTTCACCTTTATGGTCTTAGAAACACTTGCGCCCCCCGGACCTGTTTTGGCTGCGGTCAGGGTTACTGTGCGGTTAACCAGCGGAGTCCTGGGAACATCATCTGACAACCGATCCGCTGGGACTACCGCAGCCGGGGCAGCGGCTGACATTTCCTGCTCCTCCCCGGAGTCCCTGCGGGGACGCCTCTTCTCCCGGAGCATTTCAGGCACATAATAGCCTATTACCGCTTCATTACTGCCTCCTGTGAGGTATTTCCCTTCTGCCATATCATAGTCAAAATTAATGCCTGCCAGGGCATCAACCCCGATCACCTCCGTATCACACGTCTTCCGGTCAACCTGCAGTTCCACCTGACCCGAATTGTACCTTGACTTGGGCATCACTGCCTTGACTCCCGGGATGGACCTTATCTTTTCGGCAGCGCCTTCATCAAGTTCGCTCACCTGCCTGTGGGTATTCACATCATAGTTGGGATATACCTCTATCTCTGTAAGACTGCCAAACATACTGATACTGCGCACTGCATTTTCCTTGAGTCCGATAGCCAGAGACATCATGGCAACTATGGCTGCAGTTCCAATGGTAACTCCTATAGCCGTAAGCAGGGTCCGCCCTTTACGGCGCTTCAGGTTGCGGGTAACAATTTTCAATGTATCACTAAACGTCATTACAAGCCTCCACTACTCTCTTCTTCTCTGTCTATCAGGCCATCTCTCAGATAAATCACCCGGTCGGCGCGCCCAGCAACTGCATGGTCATGGGTTACCACCACAAAGGTCTGGCCCTTATCCCTGTTCATTTCCTGCATCAGGTCCATGATTTCCTGTTCAGTACGGCTGTCAAGGTTTCCGGTTGGTTCATCGGCCAGCACCAGCCGGGGACTGTTTACCAGTGCGCGGGCAATACTGACTCGCTGCTGCTGTCCTCCACTCAGTTCACTTGGTTTATGGTCAGCCCGTCCCGAGAGGCCTACCATTTCGAGGACTTGCCGCGCCATATCTCTTCTCCTGGCTGTCGGGACCTCGGCAAAAATAAGGGGAATTTCTACATTTTCTAATGCCGTGAGGTCAGGCAGCAGATTGTAGGACTGAAAAATAAAGCCTATCTGCTCCCGCCGAAACAGGCTTAACTGGTCTTCACTCATTTCTGTGATCTCACTGCCGCAGCACATTATTTTACCACCGGTCGGTCTGATCAGGCCTCCAACCAGATTAAGCAGAGTTGACTTTCCCGACCCCGAGGTGCCGCAAAGGGCTATAAATTCACCATCCTGGACTTTCATGTCAATTCCGAACAAAACAGGAATTCCAATTTTGCCCAAGTTGAAGGAGTGCTTTAAACCCTTAGTTATAATAAGTTCAGGCATAGTCTCTCTCCCGTTTATTTGTCATTACAGCGCTTACCGGCAAAATACTATTACAAACCCTTTCACAAGCCTTAGACGCACAAAAGAGCAAAAATTCTTCACCTGAATCAAAAAATATTTTGTGCGGTTCTGCCACGACCCAATTTTGACAGGAATCGCCCGGATGCGCCAAGCTGCGTTGTAGGCTGCTGCATCATATGATATAATACTCAGGATAACATATACTACTGGACGGAGGATTCAGAATGCTCTGGTGGAAAGAACGCTCACTGACAGACAGGTTTGTGGTTACCCTGCTTTCCCTGCTGATGCTTTACCCCGGTATAGACTATATACTGCGCAGTGTTTTGCCCATCCCGGTTTTTGGCTCACTATGGGACGAGCTTACCCTGATTACCCTGTTGACACTACTTGGTCTTAAGCTTATTTTCAGTCCCCCGGAAAGGTCAACCGGGACTACCAGAGTGATGGGTCTCGTCATGGCAGCCGGCCTGGCTCTTTTAGCGCTAAATCTGACTGACCTGAAAATCAATATCGAAGGCTACCGGGCTATGTTCCAGTATATGCTGGTGTTTTTCACCGCCTTTTACCTGATACATAAAAACGAAGATGCCAAACTGCTGCTGACAGTTGCTGTCATTTTAGGGACGGTACTCGCTGTCCACGGCATCTGGCAGTACATTGTCGGCGTCCCCATGCCCGGTCGCTGGGTGGATGCCGGTGAAGCCGTGCGTACCAGGGCTTTTTCCATCATCAACAGCCCTAATGCCCTGGCAGGCCAAATGGCATTTCTGGCCCCAATCGCTCTGGGACTGGCAGCATCGGAAAAAACCTGGCCGAAAAGACTGTTGTGGCTGGCTGCTGCCGGTTTACTGGTGCTGTGCCTGCTGTTTACCGGGACCCGGGGGGCTTGGCTGGCTTTTGCCTTTGCACTGGCAGTAATCGGGGTTATTTTCGACCGGCGTCTGCTGGCTGCCGGGGTTGTAGCTGTAATTCTGATAGTTCTGTTCGTACCGGCTGTCAGTAACCGGATTTCTTACCTTTTTACTCCTGAATATATGTCCAAAAGCGCTGCCAGCGGCCGTATCAAAAGGTGGCTGGACGCTTATGACCAGATGACCCTTGAGCCCCTGTTCGGCACAGGCCTGGGACATTACGGCGGCGCTGTGGCTGACCGGGCTTTTGGGACCCCTTCGGTTGACAATTACTATATGAAAACCCTTGCCGAAACAGGGTTGGTCGGCCTGGGGCTGTTTCTCTGGCTGGTAGGCACAGTCCTGCACCAGGGTTATCGCGCCTGGCAGGCACTGGCTGATCCACGCTGGCGTTATGCCGCCGCTGGAATTTTTACCGGTCTCCTGGCAGTACTGTTTCACAGCGGGGTTGAGAACATATTTGAAATACCCTATTTGAGTACATATTTCTGGCTGGCGGCAGGCCTCCTGGCAGGAATGCCTTATAATGATGCCGAGGCAGGAGGTGCCGCCAATGAATAGACCGGCAAAATTTGCAGTCAATACCCTTATATACATAGTCTTTGCCGGTTACCTGTTTCTACTGTATGAATTATTGATTGTCCCGGCCATTCTTGACTGGTCTCTTTATGGTATCCTTCTCTCTCTCAGTATTGCCGGGCTGCTGGTCTACGCCCTGCCCCCTGCGCACCGCAGGAACCTGAGCGTTCTGGGCCTGACATTCCTGCTGATGGTCAGAGCCCTGGACAACATCTCATTCCTGGAATGGTATTTGAGGATACCGGGAGTGCTGGCCGTTTTTATCATCCTGGGTTTTACCAGCCGGGTCCTCGGCAGGATTGCACCCACCCGTTTTCTTATAGTGTTCCTGGTAGCCCTGGTTATCAATTTCAGCATCACCCTGGACGAGGTGCCTCTCTGGAGCGAATTCAGCATCAAGTGGCGCAGCCCTGTACTCTACCTGCAGGGCGGCACTGTCGACTACTTCCCGCTGCAGTCTGCTGACCTGAATGAAGATGGGATGGCAGAAATTATCACCCAGGGAAACCTAAAGGCTGTGGAAAAAGCACGCGAGAACCCCCTGGACAGAGATAAAGAAAACAAACTGCTGTGGAATGAGAATAATGAATATATGGTATTTGGCTGGAACGGGCGGACCTTTGACCAGTTGGAAAGCACCGGTTATTCACCAAAGCTTTTGGTCGGTGCCCTGCAGAGGGACTATATTAATTTCCCTTATTATACCACAGACTGGAGCCGGTCAGAAGAAACCCTGAAACAGAATCTCAATCCCCTCGCTGACCTGGACGACATTGTCAGCAAAACTATGCGTTTTGGAGATGCTCCTTTTTATAACCTGGCCCTCAGTCTGGATAGTACCCGAATGAGACAGGAAAGCTGGAACCGCCTGATAAACGGCATGGTTCAACAGCAGGAGGCGTCCCCAGCGAAGGATGTTCCAGTGTCATCAGTAAAGATCTCGGAACCTTTCGAACTCTCTGCTGAAATCACAAATTCACAATTGCAGGGAACTTTTGCCGGAGAACAATTCTCTGAGACCACAGAAGCTACCGCCATTCTCGGCGCCGGACGCCTGCTAAGTGGCATCTCCGCCCAGTTGGCAGTCCTGGGGACCAAACTCCAGATACTGAATGTCAGCCCTTCAGGTGAAATTAAACTAATTAACGAAATCACCGGGGAACAGATACCTGACATTAGCAGCGCTGAAGCGCTGCTGGCTGATGTGGATGCCGACGGTACAGATGAGCTGATGCTGAATACTGAACAGGCCAGGATCCTGAAACTGGATGATGCAGGCAGCTGGAAAGTACTCTGGGCCAGCACGGATGATAGTTTCCGTTTTGAGGGGTTCGCCTCACTGGGCCCGGATCAGAAGCCACACATTATCGCACTCTCCAAGAGTAATGTCCGCAACAACAGGACCCGTTTCATGACGGGTTATGAATATACTTCACAGGGGCTGCAGCAAAAGTGGCGGGTGTTCTCGGGAATGATTAACCTGACTGCGGCAGATTTTGACGGTGATCAGGAAAATGAGTTGGCAGGTTCCGTCTATAAAAAGCATGTGGTCATGGTGCTGGAGAAACACCGCCTGCCGGTAGTTCCGGCCTTATACGGCCTAACCCTGCTGCTGATACTCACAGGAATTGGCATCAGGCTAAGACAACCTCACACCAGGGAAAGGGGTGGTGCAGATGTATAAGAAAACCATGCTGCCGTTCTTTCTAGTCCTGGTAATACTTATTTTTTCCGGTGGGTGTACCTATAAGTCTGGGCCTAAAACTATGCCCCAGGGTGCAGTAACGGAAAAGGTGAAAACGCTTTTGCCTGACCCTGAAAATACGGCGGAACTCCTGAAAGAGGCTGCCGCCAAAACCGACCGCGAAGGCCGCAGGTTCTGGTTTCAGGGCTGGACTTCCTCAAAAATACAAAAAAGAAAGACCACCAGTATGTTCAACCAGGGTACAGTCGACCGGGATAAAGGCTTTATCATTGATTCCAGTATCCTGCAAAAGAAATACACCTATTACCGGTGGAACGATAAGCTCTATGTAAATAAATACGGAAAGTGGCGGCGTGCCGGATCTGACCAGGTTCCCCCCGACCCCTTTGCCGGATTCGAAAAGCTTACCGCAGCCGCAGAAAAAATGCGCCAGCTTCCCAATGAAATAATAATGGGCCAACAGTGTCTGGTCCTTCAGGCTGAGCTCAAGGATTCCGAAATAGCCCAACTGGCGCCTACAGGTATTGAACTGCCTGAAGACAGCTACTCCCAGGGCCTGTTGGACAGGGCTGCAATGGTCTTAACGGTGTGGATAGGAACAGAGGATAATTTTATCTATCAATATAAAACCAGTCTGGAAATGCCTGTTCCGGGAGCCGGAAGCCTGACCCAGGAGACCTTTTATAAGTTCTGGGACTACAACAGCCCCAGTGTCCAGCTAACCACCCCGGATCGTGTGGAGCGGTATCTGGATGAAGAATCATAAGACAGGCTCGGAAATGGCCGGAATGCATATGGTGAGCCATTGTACCGATTTTCCGCAGTGGCGCCGGAGAAATTTAACCTTATTCCTGGCGAAGTACGGGAACACCGCCAATTCGCCATCCGTGGCTCAATGGCGGCGCGGGCCGTCCGTGGCCCGCGTCCCGTATTTCGCTTAGCGCAATTGCGGTAAAATTTCTCACGGCGTCACTGCCAGGAAAATCTTGTACAACACCTCACCATATTCCACGGTCATTTCCGAAACCAATGATTGAAATTTTTTTTCCTTTAATCGTATGGATTCATCGACCGCACCAAACATTGAAGTTAAAGCCTTTGCAAGATAGTCGCAAAGGCTTTTTTGTAGAAAAACAGAAACCTATGACACAGCGCACTGTTCAAGAAACACATCAGCCACTCCCTCACCTCTTAAATAAAATGAAAGGGTGCCCCATTTACTTAAGGCAAATTCTATTTCCGGGATATCTATTATCAAGATAGGGGTAGATGTGTTCTGAAAGGCGGTGTCTGTCGTCCGCCCGGCCCACGACCCGCGAAGCGGGAGTGGATGCCGGCGGAGACGTTGCCCGCCGGAAGAACATATCTACCCCTTTTTAGATTGTAATTCTCTCAAAATAGAATTTCTCCCGCCCCCTGCGCGTCAGCCTCAAATCCTAAATCCACCGCATTACTCACTACCTGCTCTTTCACCTCATCAGGCATCCAGTCAGGATTCTGTTCCAAAAGCAAGGCAGCGGTTCCTGATACCACCGGAGTTGCCATAGATGTCCCCGAAGCGGTAATATAGTATTCAGATATAGCAGCTTGCGCAGGTTTTACCGGCGTTTTTGCCATTGAGGCGGCTTTGGGTTTACCGCCAGAATTAATATTCTTTTTGGGTAAATATGACGTATCTGCAGCCAGAGACGTGATCCCAACTCCCGGAGCAGCCAAATCAGGTTTGCTTAATCCATCAATGGTTGGCCCGCGGCTGGAAAACTCGGCGATAACATCATCCCCCATATCGATCGTTCCCAGGTCATCTGCTGCTCCCACAGTAATTATCCTTGGGTTGATTCCCGGTGTGCCTATGGTCCCCGGTTCCGGTCCGCTGTTTCCGGCAGCTGCCACTACCACCAGTCCGGCATCCCAGGCTGCTTCAACGGCCTGACTCATTGGGTCTGTAGTGTAAGATTCTTTAGCCACAGCGCCAAGGGACAGGTTAACAACCTTGATATTGTATACCGCCTTGTTCTGTACTACCCACTGAACTCCGGCAATTACGTTGCTAATCGGGCCGCTGCCTTTCGCGTTCAGTACCTTGACACCTACCAAATCAGCTTCCGGCGCCACTCCCTTATATTGCCCGCCAGATTCTGTCCCATTTCCCGCTATAATGCCTGCCACATGAGTACCATGGCCGCAATCATCATAAGGAGAGGTCTTTTTCTTCACAAAATCTTTGAATCCTATTATCCGGTTATTGGGCTCAACCAGGTCCGGATGCGGATAAATCCCGGTGTCGATAACAGCTACGGTAACCCCTTGACCCGTTAACCCTGCTTCCCAGGCAGCAGGTGCATTAATTGCGGGGACTGCAGTATCCAGACAGGTTTGGACTTCAGCGTCATAGGTGATTTTGATGACGTCATTATCCTGAGCCATTTTTTCGATGGCTGCAGCAGGTAAATCAGCAGAGAAACCCTTGATTATGGAGAGGTTATGCCTTATTTGGCCGCCCCTCTGCTGCACCCAGGTTTTATGCTTTTGCTGCAAACCCTGCTGTGTCTGAATTATTACGGGGATTACGGAATCAGGACTTTCGTCAATTTTGCCGGCCAATTCAGCAGAGATTTTTTCATGAGAGTTCTTTTCAGGGGCAGCAAACGATGATGTGGAAATAGAGAAAATTGACAGGAGCAGAAGTATAGTTAGGAGCAATGTTATTGCCTTGGTAAATCGCTTGTTCACTTTTCCACCTCCTTTCACGTTACTTTGCATGCCAATATTTTACTACATAACCCATATGTTTCCATACATTTTGGTTTAAAATACCGCTTTCAGGGCTCAAAAAGCGGCTTTCAAGGGACAACCGGTATTATATGATAAAGCGGTATTTTAAATAGTTCTGCCGCCTTGTCTTTTTTTCCAAAAAAAATCGGGGCAGCTGTAGTTCCGAAAGAAGGAACTAAGCTACCCCTATCTCTGATGTTATTAAATACCAAGGTATTCCAAAGCCCCTTGAGCTGCCTTTTTCCCCACATTGATACAATCCGGGACACCTACTCCCCGGTAGGAGCCGCCGGCCACAAAAAACCCGGGATTGGCTGCAGCCCTGGCTTCAATAGCAGCCACCCTGTCCAGATGGCCTATTGTATATTGAGGCATACCCTTGACCCACCGGAAAATTTTGTGCATTACAGGGGCAGCAGTAAGACCGATAATATCCTTCAATTCATCAAGCACCATCTTTAGCAAGGTTTCATCATCCTGAAACACCAATTCCTGGTTCATGGCCCCGCCAACAAAAGCCCTGATGAGTACATGCTCCTTATCCGGGGTACGGTAGTCCCACTTTGTTGAGCTATAAGTTCCGGCCTTGATTTTCCTTTTCTCCGAGATAGGCACGATAAATCCAAAGGCTTCCAGGGATGAACCTACATCAGAACGCCTAAAGGCTAGGTTCACAGTAGCCGATGTAGCCTGAGGGATTCCTGCCAGATTATCTGACATGGCTTTATCCATATCTTCTACCACTTTGGCTGCCTCATGAGCCGGTGCGGTTACGATTACGGCATCGGCAGCAACCGGTTCCATGCCGTCTATATGAATCATGTACCCACCGCCGGTTTTCTGCTCAATGTGGGTGACGGTTTTTCCGGTAAGAATCTTGTTAGGCTCCAGTTTTGCCGCCATTGTATCGGTCAGCTCCCCCATGCCTCCGACAAAAGTCATGAAAAAGGTTTTTTTCGGCTTTCCGGGCTCCGGCGGCTTGGGTTTTGGCATCTTTCCACGAGCTGCCAGCATTGCCCTGAGAAGGCTTCCGTAGTTCTGTTCCATCTGAATAAACCTGGGGAAGGTTGCCTTGAGGCTCATCTTGTCAGGATCCCCGGCATGAATCCCCCCGATTAGAGGCTCTGCTATTTTATCCAGCGCCTCTTTACCCAGCCGGCGGTTAACAAAACTGCCCAGGGTCTCATCCCCATCTGTCTGTTTTTTGGGGATAAAGAAGTCAAAGGCCATACGTATTTTACCTGGCCAGGAAATTAACGGACTCAGGGCAAAAGGTACCAGTTTGGTGGGGACCAGACCCATCAGCCCATCGGGAAGCCTATTCAGCCTTTTATTGGCAAAAACATAAGTCCGCTTGCTGGCCTCATTACTGCCCATGATGCGGTCTTCTATCCCTGTCTCCCTGGCCATATCGAAACAGCCGGGTTTATCTGCCAGGAAACAGTCCGGCCCGCCTTCCACTGTATATCCGTCAATCTGCTCGGTCCAGATTTTACCGCCCAGGCGATTATCTTTTTCAACAAGGAGATAATCCACCTTTTCTCCGGACTCCAGCGCCTTCTGCAGCATATATGCAGCTGACAGTCCGGTGATTCCGCCACCGATTACAACTACCTTTTTCATGCTCAACCACCCCGTTTTCTTAGTGATGTTCTTTGCTGTCCAACTCCCTCAACACTATATCTGCCATAGCCCTGATGAAGAGTTCTGCGGTGTTCAACGCAGCTGACCTGTGGAAATTAAGCCCAATTGATTGGGCGTGTTTTTTTTGGGCTATGTCAATATCATAAAGGGTCTCAATGTGGTCGGAAACAAACCCGATTGGTACTACCATGACATCTCTGGCCCCATTTTCCCGGAGGCGTTCCATGACATCTTCCACCATGGGGCCCAGCCATTCCCCGCGGCCGCCTCCCTTGCTTTGGTATGCAGTTTGCCAATTGCTGAGATGAAGCTTCTCCACAACCTGCTTCACTGCGGAATCAAACTGAGCGACATAGGGATCGCCGCCTCTGATATATTCTACAGGCAGTGAATGGGCGCTGAAGATGACCGGAATATCTGCCCTTTGCTCTTCGGGGAAGTGTTCCAGACCCTGAATAACCCTCTCGGCAGCTGCATCTATAAACAGCCTGTTGGCGTACAGCGGCCCTGCCACCACGGTCTCCGGAAACCTTGCTCCCTCCGGCAGGCTGCTTTTGATTTCGGAAATTGCCTTGTCCAGTTCATCTTGGTAGGCGCCGGTACTAACTTTTGAGAAAAAAGGTGCAAGGCTGACCGCAATAATCTTCTCTACCCCGCTGTCAATCAATTCTGCAAGGCCTTCCCTGATAAAGGGATGCCAATGACACATACCAACTGTCACCCGGTAATTTCTGTTGCCGGCACAGAGGTATTTCTCCAGTCCCCTGGCCTGTTCCCGGGTTATTTCAGGTAGTGGAGAATGACCACCAATCAACCGGTAACGGGCTTTGACCTTTTCCACCAGCTCAGGCGGAGGCGTCCTGCCTCCCATTAAGTTTTTCATAAACGGCTCGATAGCTTCAGGGGCATCCGGGCCCCCGAAGGCCATGAGCAGCACACCTATGGGACTGACACTCAACCTAATCCCTCCTCATCTGCGTTCCTTAACGGCGGCTGTACTTATGAACTGCCTCCACAAGGGCAATAGCATGTTCAACAGGAGTTTCCTTATTTATTCCATGGCCCAGGTTAAATATATGTCCGGGTCTGTTACCGGCCATATCAAGTATCTTCCTGACCTTTTCTTCAATTACGCTGGGAGGAGCAAACAGTGTAAAGGGGTCAAGATTCCCCTGTACTCCCCGGTCATAACCCACCCGTTTCCAGGCATCATCAAGGTTTATTCTCCAGTCAAGGCCAATCACATCCCCTCCCGCCGCAGCAACCAGCTCCAGCATTGAGGAGGCATTGTTGGCAAAATGAATTACCGGAACTCCCTCATCCCGCAGTCCGTCCAGGACATATTTTGAATGTGGCAGCACATACTGCTCATAATCGTCCGGTGAAAGCGCTCCTACCCATGAATCAAACATTTGTACAGCCTGGGCCCCTGCCTTTATCTGGGCTTTGAGATACTTCAGCAAGACTTCCGAGATTTTTTTCATCAGGGAATCCCATACATCAGGGGCCTGCCACATCATTGACTTGCAATTTTTGTAGTCCTTGGAACCGCCGCCCTCGATGATGTAGCTGGCTATAGTAAACGGCGCCCCCGAAAAACCAATCAGGGGGACCCTTCCCTCAAGTTCCTTACGAATTAAGCGTATGGCATCCAAAACGTATGGAGTCGCCTCTTCAGCTTCAAGAATACGAATCTTATCAACATCGTCTTTGGTCCTGACAGGATTGGAAATCACCGGTCCTTCATTTTTGGCAAAAGCCAGTTCAATTCCCATCCCCTCAAGGGGCAGCAAAATATCCGCAAATAGTATTGCGGCATCTACACCCAGCCTGTTTACCGGCTGCAGGGTAACTTCAGCGGCCAGGTCCGGTGTCTTACACATCGTCAGAAAGTCATATTTCTGTCTGATTTCCATATATTCAGGCAGATAGCGCCCAGCCTGCCTCATCAGCCAAACCGGAGTACAATCAACCTCTTCTCTCCTGCATGCCTTTAAAAATCGGTCATTCTGCATTACTGTGCCTCCTCGTCATTTGTTTGTAAAATTAACTTTATTTTGTCCCAAAAGCAGGGCTTAAACCCCGTTATTCCTCAGCCAGGGATTTAAGCAGCAGTTTTATTCCCCTGACAATGGTTTCCTGTTCTTCCGGAGACAATCTCTCAAACATCTCTTCAATAACCCTGTCCCTGCGCCTGCCAAGTGTTTCCATAAATTTTCTGCCTTCGGAAGTCAGCTCCAGCCAAAAAACCCGCCGGTCTTGTTCATCCTGTCTCTTTACTATCCAGCCTTTAATCTCCATCCTCCGGAGAAGTCTGGCAGCAGCTGACAGCTTACTGTTGATATGGTTTGATATTTCCCCTACAGTCACCGACCCGCGGCCAATTATGCGCAGGACCCGAAACTGCTGTGCGGTAATATCAGCATCCCCGTAAATCTTAGGTCCCATATAAACCATTACCTGGGGGAAGAGTTCGCTGAATTCCTGATATGGATACATTTATTTCACCTGCTTCATCATTTTGGTGACTAAAAAAACCTACCCATGTTAATATGTTACTAATGTAAACACATTACCAATGTAAATATATTACTAATGTAAACATGTTACTAATGTAAACTGTTTACGTCTGTAAATAATTATACCAATCAAACCTGCAGAAATCAATAATAATGTTTTACATATGTAAAGATTTTTTCTGCCATGCATTTTGAGCCTTCTTCATTTCCAGATGCATGCCAATTTCCTTCATAAAACTGAGCAAATGGGTTGACGGGAAACCTTTCAGAGGTATCCTGGAAATTCTCTTAACCACTCTTCTCAAGCTGTAGAGCTCGCGGCGCAGCCGGTGGTATTCCTCTTCCCGTCTGAACGCCGTCATTTTGGGATCAGGATGCTCAAATACAGCATTGATACCGGTGAAAGACTCCCATCCCTGTCCCGGCAGCAGATAATCCCGGTATTCTTCAAAAAGTTCGGTCCCGGGAAGAGGCATCAGCAGAATCGGATGGATGCCCACATTCAGGGAGTCGGCAATCTCCAGAGTTCTTCTAAAGCTTTCAATGTCATCATACCTGCCGCCCACTACTACAAAAAGGACAACATATATGCCATGGCTTTGGATGCGCTTAATAGCTTCGACCCTGTCCGAGCCCTGCTTACCCGCCGCCCCGAAGTATCTCAACCCGGCCTCAGAATTGCTCTCCCACCCGGCCATTACTGAAAAAAGCCCGCTTCTCCCTGCCGCAGCAAGTAAGCGGTCACCATAATCCTGCTGAACGGTTTTCAAATCCCCAAATCCGTACCAGCGCTTCTTCGTACCCTGTGACAATTCCTCAAACAGGTTTAAATTTCTCTTAATGTCCCCACCCCAGATATTGTCATCACCGTTAAACCATATTTTACCCGCACGTGATTCTATCTCTGCAGCAGCTTCATAAACCGGGCGATAGCGCATTGATTTACCGTAAACGCCGGGTACGCTGCAGAACCTGCAGCTATATGGGCAGCCCCTCATGGTAAAAAAAGCCCGGAACCGGTAGTCCCTTTTCAGATCACTGTCATAGGGAATAGGAATACCCTCCAGCGCCATCTTCCGGCCCCGGTAAATGCCTTTGAGTTTTCCTGCTTTGGCATCGCCCAGCAACTCCGGCCAAACAGACTCGGCCTCTCCGATAACCACAGCATCGGCATGACTCGCTGCCTCTCCGGGAAGAATTGTGGGGTGAATCCCTCCCATTACCACGCGAAGCCCCCTCAGGCGGCATTCATCAGCAAAGCGGTATGCCCAGGGGGCGGTGACTGTCATCGTGCTGACAGCTACAAGGTCGGTGTTCAGTTGTGCCGGATTAACCGGGGTCTTATTGGCATCAATCAGCTCAACTTCAGCCGACGGGTCAGCCTGAAGGGTAAGCGCCGCCAGATATTCCAGTATTGGCGGGAGTACCGGAGACCGTTCCGAAAACGGATACCTGGCAAAAATTATAGTTATTTTCATTGCTCTTTCATCCTTATCATCCCGTCTGCCACTGTGGAACAGGGGTGCCCGCCGCCAGTGCCCAGGATCCAGTCTTTCAGGGTTCCTCCGGGCAGCTGGAGATCATAACCCGGGACGTTTACGGAACGCCCCAGTATTTCAAAGCCCCGTTCTGTTTCGTAACCTATATTGTCGGTCTGCACAGCCAAAACGGTTGCCCTGTTGGTCAGGTCATAATGCCTGATAAGGCCCAGTTCCCCTTTGGGCATGCGCTGACCGGTCCTAATTCCCACAACTATCGTCCTGGTCCAGGGCAGGTCACATTTATAGCGCTCCCCTGCGGTTATCCCATCCAGGTAGTCC
Source organism: Phosphitispora fastidiosa (assembly GCF_019008365.1). Taxonomy (NCBI): domain Bacteria; kingdom Bacillati; phylum Bacillota; class Clostridia; order Eubacteriales; family Peptococcaceae; genus Phosphitispora; species Phosphitispora fastidiosa. The sequence goes on from NZ_JAHHUL010000005.1 coordinate 91,007, forward strand.
CGAAGTACATTGTCAAAATAATTTGTCCCACTCTCACCCATGCCCAGAGTATTTACACAGAAGTGTGCAGGGATTCCCAGCAGATCATTGACCACCTGGTAAAACCGTTCCCGGGAACAATCGCCAAAAGTGCCCTGATAGCCGCCGCCGTCACATACCCGGCTTCCGGGTGGCAGTGCAAAACGAATTCCCTGTTCAGAGCATTGGTTGTAAAAAAACACAAATCCTGAAGTAGCCCCCATCACACATATAGGATCGCCCTTTTCCTCTGCCTCCCTGAGGTCTGATATCAGTTCAGATACTTCCAGACCATTTGGCGTTATATAGTACTTACTGTCTGCCGTCCCAAATTCATTCTTTGCCTGTTCCAGACCATAAGCCATGGGCATACCCGGAGCTGCCTTAGGAGACGGCACTAAAAGCATTATTCGCATCCGCTCAACATCAGGAAAAACGAACTCCTTGGTAAGCATATAATTACAGCGTTTAATCATCTCAAGGCTGTTTTTATCCCTGTATATCTTACCTCTGGCATGTGGATCAGTAGTACCGCTGGTCAAAAGGGAAAGCTCGGTCTCAGACAGAGGAAATGATGCAATCACGGCCTCCTTGAATGCATTTGTGGGCAGTGGTGGTATCTCTGACCAGTGAATAACGGCCCCAGGGCTAACCCCCTTGGACCGGCACAGGTTTTGATATATTTGGTTTCCATAATACTGATGATTAAACTCCTTTAATGCCAGATTATTAAACATCTCTTCATCATGATAGCCGATACCCTTTTCTATAAAATCGAGAATCTCTCTGTCCAGATCTTCTCTGGCCACAGGATTTTCTCCCATGCTGCAATCCCCCTTTTAGTCTGACCCCTGCAGGTATATGCTATTGGCATCAACAAACCTGTCGTGAATAGTTGGGTACAGATACGGCGCACCATAAAATGAAAACACCACAACAGCAATTACAGCTATATGCAGCCAGGAAGCCAGCTTCCCTTTGATGCCGGTTAATCTTAAATGCAGGTAAAGTCCATAAACCAGCCAGCTGATCAGAGACCACGTTTCGATAGGATCCCAGCCCCAGTAACGGCCCCATGACTTATAAGCCCATACCGCTCCTGAGGCAATCATAATGCCAATCATCAGAAACGCAAAAAGGGTAATCCGGTGGCCCATGTAGTCCAGCCTGTCCAAATCCGGCAGTTTTTCCAGTAAAGGATTGACTCTGCCTCCTGCTTCCTGCCGCCCCTTAATCAGGTAGGCAATACTCAAACCAGCGGCTACCAGGACTCCGCCAAGAGCCAGAGTGGCAAACAGCATGTGAATTCCCAGCCAGTAGGTGAAATAAGTCTTGGGCAGTTCAGTAAGCTCAGTTGAACTCATCACACCGATCCCGGTCATCAGGGTCACCACAGGCAGGACTACAGTCCCGGCAATGGTAACCTTTGGTTTCCAAAATTGAATAACATTATAAAATAAAAGGACCCCTCCGGCATATATGGTGTACACTTCATAAGCCCCAATACTGGGGACATGTCCGGTTTGTATCCAGCGCAGGACCAAGGCTGCCGCCATCGGCAAAATAGCAATATGGGCACAGGTAACCCCGTAGTTCTGCAGCTGTTCCTTTTTAAAACTCAGGGCGCTGAAAAAACAAACTGTGGCCAAAAAACAAAAGCTGACTGCTAACCATAACAATACCAACTGAGTCTCTACACTACTCATAATATTTCTCCTTTTCCGGTCTTACATACTTCGGCTCTTCACAGCGGGAAATGGCCGGCTTAACATGACGATTGAGAGTCCGGAAATGGCCATAATAATTCCGGCAAATACCGGGTTAGCTCCCGGGTCATAAACCGCCAGCAATTCCGTCCAGGGTTTTACCTGCTCAAAAGTCAGGGTGTAACCGCCAAGTTGGACAGTTCCTCCCAGAGGCACGATTTCCTGTGCCATAATCTCATTATTATTGCTCGCCGTAATAAACAGTCCGGGGTTTTCCAACCGGTTTGACCTGTTAATCGATTTTGCGGCTTTTCCGTCAACAGCTATATCAGTGTAGAAGTTCACGGACAAAAGGTTGGGTAAAGAAGCTATCTGCAGGTTTTTTGCGGAATAAGACCTGATACCATCTGAAAACTCTTTGGTCTGTAATGGTATAGTAATCTTCTCTGTTTTCCCCTCACTGCTCCTGGCGCTAATTATTACCGCATAGCCATAGGCATTGGGAAACATATACAGGCCCCGGTAGGAAAACTGTTCCAAATCAGCCACACCGTAACCCCTGTCAGGACCGGTTTTATCAGATATGGTCAGGTGTGATAATATCTCTTTGATTCCCCCTGAATTATTAAATGTCATCTCTTGTTTGTCCAGAGTAAAGCTGATATCCGGTTCGCCGGCGCGAATGTTGATATCCGCTGCCAGGCCGCGGGTAGACTGCTCCTCAGCAATCAATGCCCGGTAAGGTATCTGTTTGGTGTCACCTTCAATCAGTTTAATCGTACAATATGTCCGGTAAGAACCGCTAACCAGGGTCCCAACAATTATCACTGCCAAGCCGGCGTGAAATACCACCGAACCCCAACGGCTCAAAACTCTGCCTTTTGATCTAAGCTGCCTGATGAACCTGTCTGCTGTACATACTGCAAGATTAACCAACAGGACAGCCGCTAATGCCTTAAACCACCAATAGCGGAATACGTTTCCGGTCTGGGGAACAGTTGAAGGGTCCCAGCGGCCCATCAGTTCAAAGGCATCCACAGTAACTGCAGCAGAGATGATGAAAATTAACACTATTGCCAGAACCTTGGATTTGGCTAAAGTCCATACTTTTACCAGATGCCGCTTTACAGCCATATTCCCCTCCAGTCCACTATTTCTGCAGCCACAGACTACTCCTGTCCCGAACCGGCATAAACATCTTCTGTAACTTCTCCAATAGCCTCGATATCATATCTCGGGGTGTTTTTCGGACCTTTCCTGGCATTGTTTATTTTGACCCACTTATCAAGGACCAGCTCTTTTTTTAGCTGGGTAGCATTACCCAGGTAGTCTACAGGAAAGGAATTTTCCAAAGAGATGAATTCTTTGTGTTTTTTCAGTACTTTTTCATCGGAAGGACGGAAGCCGAACTTGGCAAAGCTATTCTGGGAATCTGCGGTAAACAGAAAATCAATAAACTCGTTGATCAGCGCTTCATATTCCTCATTCTTGATTTTTTTCATCTTATACACTGTCAGGTCTGCCATCACCGTATTTGGCGGGATAACCATTTCCACTGAATCATCTTTTCTGGCTGTAGTAAGGGCCCTGCTCTCAAACCAGAGGAGAACATCACCGACTTCATGTTCCAGAAACTGAATTCCGGCTCCGAGTGAAGTACTCGAATTATATACAGTATTTTGCTCCACCTTCCGGAGTAATTCCAGGGCAGCCTGCTTGTCCCTGCGACCGGTTTCCACCTCAGAACCCTTGAGCGCTGAACCATAGATACCGTAAACAGGCCAGAAACCTGCTGCATTTATTGGATTGGGGTGAACGACCATTACCTCCGGTCGCGTCAGATCCTCATAAGTATAAATTCCCTTGGGATTTCCCTGGCGCACCAGAAAAACAACAGGGGTACTGTATACAACGCCACGGTTGGCTTCCTTCTGCCACCTGGTGGTTTCATAACCTCTTCTGATAGAGTCATGAGCTGAAGTCGAAATAAGTACATGAGCCGATTCCCCATTAACCTTGGTGGCAATCTTATCAAAGTCCAGTGTGGAATAACCGGCCTCAAACCTTACCTGCTCTCCTGTTTTCTGATACCAGTATTCTTTAAAAGCAGGTATGATTTCATTAAAGAGTGGTTTATTGCTGACACAGGTAAAGGCCAGATAAATGGTTTTGACACCGCCGCCTTTAGAGGTGGGGTCAACATAGTCCCCGGCAATTGTATTGCCATCGTCCCCGATGATAATATCCCTCTGTCCAACCCTGTACTTCTCTTTTCCGGGAGAGGCTGCCTGGCCCTCATGCTGCCACGCGTAAACCGCCATTGCGGTCAGCAGGGTGGTTACAAGAATCATTCTAATGATAACAGACCTTTTTTTCATGGATATACCTCCTCACGGAGTTTTTAAAAGGCTTTAACCGGCTGGCCAAGGTAACAGTGGTCACATCCGGAAGTATGTGCCGGATAGGTAGCGCCATGATAATGGCAGCTGGCACACGCCCTGCCAAAATCATCTGCCATCGGCGGATTGCTGTCCCCATGGTCCTCCCGGTGACACCCCAGGCATCCCTGATGGAAATTGTACAGAGTTCCGGCATGGCAGCTCTGGCAAAAACCAAGAAACTCAGTGTTATTGGCCAAGCCGGTACCGGAAATTTTCCCCGGTGTCTGCCCATTGGGATTATCCTTCAGGTGATAGAGACTTTCTGAACCGTGCAGGTCGTGGCAGTCATAGCACTGCAAGGTCGTATTGCCCCGGGTATATGGGTTCTTAATAGTCCCGTTAACACGCCCAATGCCATAATCCGCCTGGTAGGTCTGATAACCGCCGGCGCCGCCATGGATATCACCGGTATAGGTAGAACCAATGTTCCTGGTTATCGGACCCAGGTCCACACCCTGGGGCGCCGCACCATCGTGGCACTTATTACAGTATGGCTTCATATCAACCGTCTTTGGGATACTGATACTGGTTTCTGAACCCATTTTCTGGTTAACAACATCATCCCACCTTGAGTAAACAAAGTTCCATACTCCTAAGTTAACATTGTAGCCATCAGAGTTTTCCCCATAGCCCTTCCAGAAAATGTTGAAGCTATACAGGTTTGCCGGGTCTTCATTGATGGCAAACCTAAACATCTGGTAATTGTATTCCCCATCATCCTGATTGGGGGTCAGATAATAGTCAGTGGTGAAATACTCACTATCATCACTTAGGACTGCAGAGAATTCATCAGATGCCGGGCTGCCAGGCGCTGACGGCGTAGGTTCAGCGCTGCTCTGCCACATGCCAAACCCTGCAGAATTCGCATCATACACGCTGATCGCAGTACCTTTGTCTGCCTGTAACTTAATATAGTTTGTATTTAATGAATAATGGCCTTCAGGAGGCTGCTCCAGGAAATCTTCCGGATAATAATGGGGTTGATATGGTATTTCCTGATATACCGATTCAGCTATCCTGACATCTGACCCGCCGAATAACCTGGCCCACAACCCCTGCAGCCCATCCAGTATCCCGCCCAGGAATCCCTTAAGCCTGGTAAGGATGCCGGATTTGTCCTCATTTGAACGGTATTCAGCGATATCATTGGCATCACCATGAATTCGGGTGTTCCATTCTGCCACGTATTCCTGCAGCTCCCTGGGATATTCCCCTAACGAATCAGGCCATTTAGACATATCCATATCCCGGAAAGGCATAGGATAAGTTTTGGCATACTGATATTCCTTATAATACTGCCACGGCTTTAAGACGAAAGTCCTGGTCATGCCCGGCGCGGGAGGCGGCAGAGCCTTAAAAGTCACGGTAAGCTCATCACCTGTATCCATTGCTACCATCTTGTCATCTATTTTCTTAACCAGTGGTAGCACATCTCCGTAACGGGTGAACCTACCTTCATGAACCAGGGTTTTGTCTGTTACTATATCATAATCGTGATATGGCGATGGAAACTTGGTATACTTTGCCATTCCGCGAAACTGCAGCTGTGCTGTCAATGGTTTCAGGCTGGTTTTTTTGGCAATGGAATCAGGGGTCGTATCGACACCAATAAAATCAAAGTGTGGTCTGTACATGCCTCTGAGCCTGACTATATATTTTGTCGTCCCTTTGGGAAATTTCCCTGTCAGGTCAATAGCTACCGGCTTGGTATAACCGGAAAAGTGCTTAATTTTTTCAGATTTCCAGGTGCCATCAGGCTGCAGAATTTCTAATAATCTCGCGGCTGGTTTAATCCCCTTTTTAATGTTTTCCACCCGCTGCGCCCGTTCCCGGGCATCGGCATACTCAGTCCAGCCAATGGCTACCAACTTAATGTTCCTGGCGCCACTTAAATCTCCCAGGTCAAAGATAAACTCATTATCATCAAGCAGTGTCCCACTGGCGTGCCGGTTGTCAATTTTACTTACCTCTGCAGTAATATCAATAGGTTTGGACCTTGGGCCGCCATTATATGTGGGATTGTTAATATAGGTGGCTCTTTTAACAGGTTTAATATCCTTGGCATAACTATGAATAACCGGCGGGTTGTCCTCCCGCTGAAAATCATTTAAAGCTAATCTGGTATCCTCCGGATGGTCTACAGCCTGCAGGACCAGGTTGTCTATAAAATCGACTTCGTCCCGTTCTGTTTTGATTTTAATTGTATATAGACCGTCTTTTTCCTGCAATTTACCCCACGGAACAATCACCGGCAGGTCCGGAATCGGCACCGAATACTGGCCCGGGGCCTTCTCCAGTCCCACATTGGAACTGGCGAGGTCAGTAATAAACTCAAACCCTTCCCCATTCCAGGTATACAGGACAGGACATGAACTGGGCGGCCCGTAATGAGTAATTGATTTTGCCGTTGACCAGGCAGATTCAGTTCCCCAGTTATCCCGGGATTTTACCCTGAAATAATAAGTAATCACCGCATCATAATCACATGATTGGGCAATATCCCAGCTGGTGGTACTTATCCAGCCGGAATTGCCAATCGTATTGGTAAAGTTACTGGTGGTGCTCACCTGCATATAATACTCAACTGTATCACCCGGATCAGGGTCATAAACCGTACTCCAGACAGAGCCTAATGTAAAATTAAATTCATCAGGTGCCGAATCAGTGACAGTCGAGATAGTCGGTACTCCGGGAGATCTGCTTGTCATTATGGTGAAATTATCACTGGTAGTTGTGTTGCCGCGCAGATCCTGTGATGTCAGCCGGTAAGTATATTCCGTTCCCGCAACCAGTCCGCTCAGGTGAACACTGTGAGAAGTGCCCGGCGTGCTGTTGGTTCCTTCCGAATATGCAAAACCATAAACAGCATAATTAACAGTATCATTATACTCTACCCACCGGGAAGCCTTTTCATTGGTTGTCCAGGTGACATCGAACGAAGCGCCTGTTGAATTAACAATTGACGGCCCGGAATTTATCACCGGAGGGGTGCTGTCGAGTACCCGGTCATCTGAAAGCACATAGTTTCCTGACGGGTCAACAGCATAAACCCGGTAATGATAGTTGGTATATAGCTGCAGTCCCGACATGGCTCCGGTAAAGGAAGTAGCCAGATAATTTTTGTTAACCTTGGTCCCGTAAGCAGTGGTAGGACCATATTCCAAATAACCCGATACCTTTTCATTGGTAGCCCAGATAATGCTGGCAGTGGTTTCATCCATAGCAGATACATAGGGATTTGTGGTAAATGCCGGTTCTTGTCCATCATGCTTGGCTCTAACCCGCAGGTAGACCTTCCCGGAATCATCCACATATTCAGGTATGTTGCTGGTAAGAGAGTAAAGGCTGTACCTGTTATCGGGGTCTACCAGCCGTTCTGTGGCTGTATTCAAATGTGGTTCATGGCAGTTAAAACAATCCAGCTTGGTTCCCTGAGCCGTTTGTTCCGCGGCATCAACACTGTGATGTGACAGCGGATCGGAACTGGCGGTGAACTTTTCATAGATGTTTACGCCATGGACGGAATTATCCGGGTCACTGTGACATCCCAGCCCCCCGCCAAAGCATGTAGTGCTCTGCCCCATCTGGAGCTGCTTGGGGAAGGGAATTCCGGAGGCATCAGCTTTACCGTGAGGAGTATGGCAGTTGCCGCAATAGCCCTCCGAAACCCACGGGTCAACAGCCCGCACTTCCAGTTCCACATAATCGGTATTCAGTGAATAATGATTAACCGGATTAGCAGTAAGTCTCTTTGAATTGGAAGAGATGGCAGAACTCTTATTTGCCGGACGGTCAGTTGTAAAACCGCCTGCAAGGTTGTCCAGCTTGACTGCCACCCAGTCAAATACCCTCGTACCCAGTAACTTAAACCTTTGCAGGATACCGGACTGGCCCCGGTCGTAAGTCCGGATTTCTTTGTTATTTTGAACGGAATTGTCCCCAGCTTTATGGACTCTGGTATTCCACTCTTTAACGTATTCCTTCAGTTCCTGGGGATATTCCCCCAGCGAAACAGGGTACAGTGACATGTCCATGTCCCTGAAAGGCATAGGCTCAACCTTGGCCTCCGATAATTCCTTATAATATCCCCAGGGCTTTAAGACAAAGGACCTGGTCATCCCGGCAGCCGGAGGGGGAAGGGCCTTAAACGATACTGTAAGTTCATCACCTGTGTCCATAACTACCAGCTTATCATCAATCTGCCGGACCAGGGGTAGAACGTCACCATACCTGGTGAAGCTGCCCTCATGAGTCCAGAGGTTGAAGCTCCTGCCATCATAATAATCAAAGTATGGAGACGGAAATTTTATGTAGGATGCAGGGGTGGCATAATTGAGCTCAGCGCTATCCAATCTAAGAGGTGTTACAGTTGTATCTGCCTGCGGGGTAGTGTCAACCCCGATAAAATCCAGATGGGGCCGGTATAATCCCCTGAGCCTGACCACATATTCTTTGGTACCCTCTGCAAATTTTCCGGTAAGATCGATTACAGCGGTCTTGGTATACCCTGGGATGTGCTTTATTTCCTGAGACTTCCATGTACCGTCCGGCTGGAATACTTCAACGTAGCTCTTCGCCGTTTGCAGTCCCTCTCCGGCCGTCTGCACCCTTAGCTCCCTGTCAGCAGCGGTGGCAAACTCGGTCCAGCCAACCACCACAAGCTTGACTTCCTGAGCATCACTCAGGTCCCCAAGTTCGAGAGTAAATTGGTTATCATCAAATAACTTGCCGACAGCGTGTCTATTGTCAATCCTGCTGACAAGCTCTGTCACATCTATGGGAGCGCCGGCGTCGCTGCCGCTCCAGGTAGGATTATTGACATAAGTGACCCTTTTAACCGGCTTAAGATTTTCACTGTAGGTATACAGCTTATATGGTTCCGCTCTCCGGACAAAGTCATTGAGGCCGATACGGGTGTCTACAGGATGGTCTACTGCTTCCAGGACCAGGTTGTCAATAAAGTCTACTTCATTTTGTTCGTTCTTAATTTTAAGGACATAATACCCGTCTTTTTCTTTAAGAAGGTCATCCGAAATTGTGACCTGTTCATCCGGATAAGGGGTCTTGTATTTGCCCGGGGACATCTCAAGCCCAACATCTGACCCTGCCACAATATCAGTAACATATTCAAATTTCTCACCATTCCAGGTATATAAAATTGGGCAGGAGTTGACCCAAGTCGTGAAGCTGTCGGTTGACCAGTCTGATACCGAGCCGTAGCTGTCTTTGGCCCTCACTCTCCAGTACCAGGTATTGGAAGTATTGACCCCCCCCGAATGGGTTACGGTAGTGGACCAGCTGGTGGAACTGAGATTAGGCTCTTCTGAATAAGAACTGAAATCTGCAGACTTGCTGATTTGAATGTCATAGGTTAATGGCTGACTGTCAAGGTCAGGAACACCGTTCCAGTTAAAGGTCACACTGAAATTAAAGACACCGTCCTGTTCCAGATCCCCCTCCGGCGTAAGCACCGGAGAACCACACCGGGCATCAAAAGAACTCGTTTCAACTGTCTCATTGCCCAGCCTGTCCACAGTAGTAATCTTATAATAATATGTTTGGCCGGCCACAAGGTCTGACAGCCTCACTGAATGGGAGGTCCTGTACCCGGCAACAGTAAGCTGTGTCCCATAAGCAGTTGTTGTGCCGTAATCTACTGTGGTTGTAGCCTCCTCATCTGTAGTCCAGACTATATCAGCCCATTTCGATGTCGTATTGAACCGGGGCCCCCAGCTCGATACCGCCGGGCCTGTCCCGTCGTGCTTGGCCCGGGCCAGAATATATATATCATTATCTTCATCAAGATATCTGTCGAAGTCTGATGTCCTCTGCCATGTAAATGTCCCGGGGGAACCAAGTTGCTGTGATGCCAGGGCCTCCCAGCCGGGTGTGTTTTCATTCCAGACAAACAGTTCAGTGGGGTAGCCTGTCGTGGGTTCACCGTAACCCACCCATTTCCCGCTAAGCTGCCTGATGTCATCAATTTCCTGGGTGACATGAAATTTGTAAACCTGATAGTTGTACTCATCCTGAGCCGCAGCAAGGTCAGTAACCCAGAATGCCGAATCTATAACAGAGATGCTGTTTTTGGAACCGACACCGGCCGGAGTACCCGGCTCTTCTGGAACCGGCTGCTCTTCAACAGATCCGGAGGCCTGCCAAATTTCGGTGCCATCTGTACCGGTTGTATAAAGATACTGCATCGCCATGGGGTCAATATTGCCATGAGGAGTATTATTATATATTTCTATCCCACGATAAGAATAATTATCAGGACGAACAACTGACTCGTCATCATGACATGTGGTACAAAGCGCATTTCCCTCAGCTCTTCGATAGTACGAGACACCTGTTTTCCCATGGGGTTCGTGGCAGTTCATGCAGAGTGTGGCCTCATATTCGGTTCCGCTGTATGTAGTCGTGGCCACAGTCGAGGAGGTCTTAGAACCATGGTAGGTCGCATTAAACACCGCACTCCCCGCATAGCCGCCGATACCATCAGTATGGCAGCCAAAACAAACGGAATTGTTATTCCCGGTTACCTGGTACACCACTCCACTGGGACCGGTTATCGTATTCCGTAAAAGCATATCATAAGGCGAACCGTGGGGCTGGTGGCAGCGGGCACATTTAATCCCGGTCCCCGAGGCCGGCGGGTCCATATTTATATCATGTGGAGTATAGACAAAATCTGCCAGAATATCCCCGCCAGGCAGACTGCTCCCGCCGCCGTGACATGCGCCACATACGGAATTCCCTGAGGAATAAGCGGCCTCACCTACCGCTAACAGCCCCGCAGTCCCGCCAGCTGACTTTTCGTTTGCCAGGTGAGGATCATGGCAGTTGCTGCATTTTTGGGTGCCTGTAGGTACAGGGTGCAAAGAACCGGTACCTGAGTATACCGAGGACCCGATGGTTTCCTCACCAAACTCCCCCCTGATATTGGGGCTTGAGTTGCTTCCATCATGGCAGGAATAACAGGTCTCTTTCTGGCTGGACTGAAGCACCAGATACGACCCAAAAGAGCTGTGAGTGGAATGGCATTTATGACACAGTGAGTTAACCTCATAGTTGCCATGTGGATTTACAGCAGGCTCCGCCGCAGCTTCAAACCCGCCTGCTAAAATATAAATCAAACCACATGCTATCAGGGAAAATACGGTTATAATGAGTATCGTTTTTCTTGAAATGCCCATTAGTCTGCACCACCTGTGGTCTCCATTGAGACAGTGTTCTAAACGATTTTTGAGAAGGAATATTTTGGTTATTTAACGCGGGGGTTTTAGCGCCAGTAAGTACTATAGTGCTTAGTATGAAATATTCTACAATATCGCAATAATTCCTCCTGCCATTGGATGAACCGGTAATTTTTTTACAAATTGTTAACTTTTTTGCTAAATTTCGCAGACCAGCAGCAAATCAGGATTGCGGCCTGCCCTGCAGCCCAACTTACACAGCCCTGCTCAAAACCGTCAGCATACCCCTGAAGTATACCCTTTTCAACAAGGGGACGGATAGAACTCTCAGCCCAAAAACCGGCAGGTACGTCAACTGTTTTCAGCTTTTCCTGTTCTGTCCATTGGGGGTGATAACTTAAAATCTCGATTCCATTAGGCCCGGTATAAGTGGCAAGTAAAGGATCACTAAACGGTTCCGCCAAGACATGTTATTTTTTCTACTTTTTGCTGCTTTTTCCTCCAAAGAAACTACTTATTTTACTTTAGCTGTTATGGTAAATAAAGTTAATAGAAAATTGAAACTATCTTTTCCCAAAAAGGAGGAGTCAGCGGCATCAAAGAAGAATTTATATAGACTTTAGATAATTGAGCAGTAAGCATTACGGAGGTATGGTATGATAGATAATAATAATTCTGAATTTATTGACCAGCTCACAGCACTGGCCAAAAAGAACAATAAAATAAGAAGCGAAAATTATGCCCGGTATGATGTCAAAAAAGGGCTCAGGAACAGCAATGGGACAGGTGTGCTGGTTGGCCTGACAGGAATCGGTGAGGTTCACGGCTACATTATAGATGAAGGTGAAAAAATCCCGGTTGAGGGTCGGCTTAATTACCGGGGTATCAACGTAAGTGACCTGGTCAGCGGGTTTCAAAACGAAGCCCGCCACGGTTTCGAAGAGGTGTGTTACCTGCTGCTTTTCGGTGAGCTTCCCAGTGCAGAGCAGCTGGAGAAATTCAGTGATCTTGTTGGCCAGTTCAGGATACTGCCTGAAGGTTTTCTCAGGGATATGATTCTCAAGGCGCCCAGTAAGGACATTATGAATAAACTGGCCCGAAGTATCCTGGCCAGCTATTCTTATGATCCCAACCCCGATGATACCAGGATGAAAAATGTCCTCAGGCAGAGTATTGAGTTAATCGGACAATTCCCGACCATGACGGCATATGGGTATCAGGCAATGGCTCACTACCACAAGAATGAGAGTATGTTTATTCACAAGCCTAACCCGAAGCTGGGGACGGCAGAGAATTTCCTGCTGATGATTCGCCAGGATGGTAAATACAGCAAGACAGAAGCCGACACTCTGGACCTGTCTCTTGTTCTCCACGCCGAACATGGCGGAGGAAATAATTCCGCTTTTACAACACGTGTAGTCTCTTCCTCTGGAACAGACACATACTCGGCCATAGCCGCAGCCGTCGGCTCCCTTAAAGGTCCCCGGCACGGCGGGGCAAATATAAAAGTAATGCAAATGATGACAAATATTAAGGAAAATATCTCGGATTGGAAAGACATGAATGAAATAGAATGGTATCTTGAAAAAATTCTGGCCCGGGAAGCCTTTGATAAATCAGGGCTCATTTATGGTCTGGGACATGCCATCTATACAGTTTCTGATCCAAGGGCTGAACTGCTTAAACAGAAGGCCTTTGAACTGGCCGAAGAGAAAAACAAGGTGGATGAGTACAATCTCTACTTGGCAATTGAAGATTTAGCCCCAAAGGTATTTTCAAGGGTCAGAAAATCAAACAAAAATCTCTGTATTAATGTTGATTTTTACTCAGGTTTCGTATACAGCATGCTAAACATTCCCCTGGAGCTGTGCACACCACTGTTTGCGGTTGCCCGGGTACCGGGGTGGTGTTCTCACAGAATAGAGGAAATGGTAACAGTTAAGACGATAATGCGTCCTGCTTATAAAAGTGTAGTTAACCAAAAAGATTATGTGCCTTTGCACGACAGGTAACATGCAGGGATGCCAGATGGCATCCCTTTTATAATCACTGAATAATACCACCTGCCAATTAGTATAATATCTCATGTGGGGTCCAAATAAAATTTAGGGAAAGGGGTATTATACAATGGTGCAGATTGGTAATATTCATTTTGGAAAAGCCCAGACTGCGGTTGAGCCTACCATCAGTATCATGGAAGCAGGCATGCTGTGGGATTTGACCACAGCCAGATATAAGTGTCTTGAGGAAACAAGGATCTATCACAGTTTCGCCCACGATGAGGAACTAAAGGCAATGTTGGCCTATGGAATCAGATTCCTGGAAGACCAGGTGAATGTACTGGAAAAACAGATGTCCCTATACAGAATTCCGATGCCCTACCAGCCACCTAAAAGTGTCAATAGGGCCGAAAACGACATGGTATTCAATGACAGTTTTATTTTTGCCCAAGTCTTTGACGGCTGTCAGATTTTTATTGACCAAATTGCGCGGGTCAGTCGATGCATTTTGACAAATGACCCACTGCGCCACATAATGGTAGATTTCCTCACCAGTGAACTTTCCCTTTTTGATAAGCTGGTCAAGTTTGCCAAAGTTAAAGGCTGGCTCCAGGTAACTCCGGTATTTAAACCGGAATAAACAAAATGACAATGAACGTCAAAAAAGACGTTCATTGTATCCGCTATCCAATTATTTAATTTTTTAAAACCGGGTTATTGGGCTGCCTTAGTATATGTAACAGTGCCCTCTTTTGCTGTAATATTATAAATAAAGCTTACACTTGAACCATCATCCTTGGTCCCTGCCAGCATTAGGCTTTCCTGGTCAGCTATATTCATGCCGTCCTTATAGCCGAGTTCGGTGAGTGCCGCGATGTATTCCTTGGCATCGTCAGAAACCATCTCAGTAAAGGTAACCGTGCAGGACTCCGCACCGGCTTTGATAACTCCGGTCACCGCGGCCTTCGGTTCAGGCAGGTCTCCCATAGCATCCTGCGGCCAATCCATATCCTGGCCAGCTTCAAATGAACCACCTTCACCTTCCACCTTGACGCTGCCTTTGTCGACATCTACCTGGGCTCCGGTTGCCCCTTCCACAATTTTTTCCGTAGCCTTTTCAGCAATCTTGTCTTCAATGCTGCTACAGCCCAGAAGGCCAAACATGAGAAATGCAAAGAGTAAAAGCGCCAAAATCCTGTTTTCCTTCTTCATCTCGCCCCTCCTTAAACGTTTATTCCCGCCTGCGATGATATCATTGCATCATAATGCAATTATACTGCCGTACCCATATTTTTTCAACAATATATTATTATGGATATTGTTATGGATATTATCACCGCAGAATTTTAAACCGAAGCAATAAAAGCAGCGATTCTCGCAAACCGCTGCCTTAACTGCATTTACCTATGAAATCTTCTTAGATCTTTTGGGCCTCTTATTATTAGACCTGAAGCTTTTATTTCTTTCACCTCTGCCCTGAGGAGCTGTACGACTGCGCTTATCGTAGGACTGCTTCTTTTGCCGCATCGCAACCGGTTCGGTCAAGGTTACCGGTGTGGTGTCGGTTTCTTTAGCCAAAAGTTTCAGCGCCGCTGATAATAAAGAAACCGAATCATTGGTCTCAAGCAGACTTTCCGCCATTTCCTTATATTGGTGAGTACCACCCTCATCAAGTGTTTGCATCAGCTTATTAACTGCTAACTGCTGTTGGCTCTCTATGGCTTCATTCACGGTCGGGATTGGTTTCCGCATAATTTTTCGCTTGGTGATTTGCTCAATTAACCTTAGCTGATTGAGTTCTCTGGGAGTAACTAAGGTTACAGCCATTCCGCTTTTACCTGCCCGCCCTGTTCGTCCAATCCGGTGGACATAACCCTCCGGGTCCTGAGGAATATCGAAATTATAAACATGGGTAACATCAGTGATGTCCAGACCGCGGGCAGCGACATCAGTAGCCACCAATATTTCGGTAACACTTTTCTTGAAATTACGAATGACACTGTCCCGCTTGCTCTGGGTAAGATCCCCATGTATCCCTTCAGCAGAGTATCCCCGTTTGTTGAGCCCTTCAGCAATCTCATCCACCCTCTTTTTAGTCCGGCCAAATATAATGGCCCGGTCGGGTGACTGAATATCAAGTAAACGGCAGAGCACATCGAACTTCTGCTTTTCCTGTACCTCAATGTAAGTCTGCTCTGTATTTGGGACCGTAACCTCTTTAGTCCCCACACTGACAGATTTCGGGTCAATCATAAACCGCCGCGCCAAATTTTGGATGGCCTTGGGCATTGTGGCCGAAAAAAGCAAGGTCTGCCGCTCTGTGGGGACTTCCTCAAGAATTGTTTCAATATCCTCTATAAACCCCATATTCAGCATCTCATCTGCTTCATCAAGGACCACTACAGATACCTGCTGCAGTCTGACAGTTTTCCTTCTCATGTGGTCCATCAAACGCCCCGGTGTCCCCACAATTATCTGAGGCCGGTTTTTCAGCGCCCTGATCTGGCGGGTAATATCCTGCCCTCCGTAAATAGGCAGCGCCCGAACACCCTTATGCTGACCAATCTTGTTTATTTCCTCAGCTACCTGAATAGCCAGTTCCCTGGTTGGTGTAACCACTAATCCGTCGATTTTGTCATTTCCGGTATCCGCCTTTTCCACCAGTGGAATCCCAAAGGCCGCTGTTTTACCGGTCCCGGTTTGAGCCTGACCGATAATATCCCTGCCGCTTAGTGCAGGTATAATTGTTTGTTCCTGAATGGGAGTTGTTGCTTCAAACCCCATATCTGTTATAGCCCGGGCAACCGGTTGGCTTAACCCAAGCTCGTTAAATGTTTGCAATATTTAAAACCCCTTTCTTTTTCTTACTATAATTTGCAATTTTACTTAAAGTTATTTATTCTGCCAAAAAAACAAGGACATTTCCCCTCAACCAGGAAAATGCCCTTCTTTGTTTAATTTGATTTAATCTTACAGACCGATTACATTGGCTGCTTGTAAGCCGCGGTTGCCTTCGACAACATCAAATTCTACATCCTGGCCTTCGTTCAGAGTCTTGAAACCTTCGCTCTGAATCGCTGAGAAGTGAACAAAGATGTCGCCACCCTCATTACTTTCAATAAAGCCAAAACCTTTTTCTGCATTGAACCATTTTACTTTACCTTGCATATTGTATAGCCTCCTTCTAAATAAATTTGAATCAAAAAGCAGATACCCAAACACTTTTTGTCAAACCATTACAGGAGACTCAAAGCTCGTTCAAGTTTTTCACTACTTCTTAACACCAATTGATAGTGTATCATGAATATTTTGGAATTGCAAGTATTTTTTTTAATTTTTTTCTGAATATCACGACAAATGCCTGCTGTAAGTGCAAAAACAGCACAATTAGTCATCCAAAGGTCGTACTTCTTCTGTCAAACTATAAGGAATAAGCTCATTAGGTCTTGTCTTTATATAAGCTGCTTCACTATGCATATACGCCACAACCTCGTCTGTGTTTTTGGTTCTAAAAAAGTTGGCAACTCGTTGTAGAATATTTAACTCATCAAGTGAAAATGACGAAATATTAATTTCCTGATTAGGGTGAATTTTGTAACCAACGTAATCGTTAATATATTCTTCCTCTACTTTAATTGACGGCAATGAGAGAATTTCATTATATCCCAATGGAACGGCTCCCATTGGCAAATGTTGATACACTAGTCCTGTCATAGATTTACCGTGCCCTTTAAAATTCAGGACATCAGAATACCATTCCAATTACCTGCATCTTCGACACAAAATTATATATTATCTTCCACCTTCACTCTACAAACGGTCTACGGCGCTCATCAGCCCATGTATCAGCGCCTGAGGCCTGGGCGGGCAGCCGGGAATATAAACGTCTACCGGCAAAATATTATTCACTCCGCCTGAACTGGCGTAACTCTTGCCGCAAATCCCCCCGCTGCAGGCACACGTACCTACAGCCACCACCAACTTAGGGGCAGGCGCTGCCTTAAAGGTTTTCCGCACAGCAATTTCAAGATTTCTGGTGACCACACCGGTAACCATTAAAATATCGGCATGCCTGGGTGAGGCCGCGAAATTGAAACCAAGGCGCTGGATATCGTAAACAGGTCCGGTCAAAGCCCCCATTTCCCAATCACAGGCGTTGCATGAACCTGAATCAAGGTGGCGGATATGTACAGAGCCGCCAAATATTTTGCTGATTTTTTCCCTGCATACTTTTTCTGTCAGTTCATAGGTTGTTCCTAAGGAGACAGCGCCACCGGCACAGGCATCCTGGCAGTAGCCACAGAAAATACATTTTTTAGGATCAATTGACCAGTAACCTGCCAAGTCGTTTAGCTTAGTTTCGCCGGTGTCATTTAGCTTAATAGCTCCGGTTGGGCACTTTTCAGCACATTTACCACATTTAAGACAGCTGTTCTCCTGCCATTCCGGAAGCCCTCTAAAGCCCTGTGGAGCAAAATCCTTTTCTTCAGGGTATCCGGTGGTGATCACCCCGGTCTGAAAACTTTTTCGAAAAATCCTTAGCATGTATTTCCCCCCTACCTGTCAAAACACGAATAACACAGCTCGAAACTTTTATTAATCAGCGGGAAATCAGGTACAATATTTCCCGGCACTGTAGTGGGTAGAACTGCCCAGTTGCAGTATGATGCCGACCTGACCATATGCCTGAATATAGTGCCGTCCTCGCCCGACATTACAAAATGGACATTTTCGCCCCGGGCAGATTCGGTGATTCCGACGGCACAGCAGAAGGGGCTCATCTCCCCTAATGATTCTCTGATGACGCCCGCCGGCATAGATTCCAGAGCCTGCCTGATAATTCCCATCGAGGCAGCGGTTTCATCGATCCTGATTTTAAACCTGGCTAACACATCCCCCTGTTTATATACCGGGACTCTAAACGATACTCTGTCATAAGCAGCATAAGGGTGATCCCTTCTGACATCCCGGTCTGCTCCCACTGACCTGGCAGCAGGTCCGACAGCATGCAAATCAACAGCAGTCTGCAAGCGAAGAATACCCGTTCCTTCAACACGGTCAAGATAAGACTGCGTACTCAGCAATATATCTGTCAGTTCGATAAAATCCTTTTCAACAGCCTCTAATGTATTAAGTATGACCCCACAGTGATTTTCGTTAATATCCCGCCGAACTCCCCCAGGTATGTTTACACCCCGCAGGAACCTGCTGCCAAAAACCTTCTCATTCAGCCTCATGATTTCTTCCTTGAGCCTGGCGCCGTGCATGGTGCCAAAGGCGAATCCAACCCCGGCACAAATATTTCCGATATCTCCGATATGATTATAGAGCCGCTCTAGTTCCAAACCAATGGTTCTGATAAAATTGGCTCTGTGCGGTACTTTCGTCTGTGTCAGCTTTTCAACAGCCATACAAAAGGCTGTGGAGTGGGACAGAGAGCACGCGCCGCAAATCCGTTCGGCAATTAAAAGCCCCTTGTCCGGGGTGGTTCCTTCGGATAGCTTTTCAACCCCCCTGTGGGTATAGAAAAGCCTGGCTTCCAGGTTAATAACGTTTTCACCGACGGCGCTGAACCTAAAGTGACCTGGTTCAATTATGCCGGCATGGATAGGTCCCACAGGGATCTCAATGACCCCTTCGCCCTCTACCTTATCAAAGAAAAAGTGCCCCTCCTGTCTTGGAACCTCACTCTCCAATTTAAAGTCACGCCGCATCGGGAAAAGATTTTGGGGCCAATCCTTATGCAGGGCCAGCCGGCGGTCATCAGGGTGATCCTTAGGCTTTAGCCCGAATAAATCCTGTATTTCCCGTTCATACCAGTGTGCAGCCGGCACATGTTTTGTAATCGAAGGAAATACCGGGTCATTTTCGGCTATAGCTGATCTGATTACCGCAATAAACTTATCACGGTCACAGGCAAAAGTATAATACAACATAAAATTACCGTTGATTTCTCTCTCATCATTGGCAGTCATTTGAATTAGTGAAAACCCCAAATTATTGGTTAATTTAACCGCCGTAGATCTGATAAAAGTCTTCTGAATTTCAAGATGAACTTCATCCGGATAAGGAATTGAGGCATTTGTTATAATCTGCTCTCCAAGTAATTCCATAAGGGAGGTCACAAATTGTTTGGGTCCGGTAAAATGAGGGATGCCCAATGCTGCCATGATTAAATTCCCCCTGCCATTACTGAGACAACCTGTCCCAGGATGTTATCGAAAAATGAAGGTACATAGATTCCCATTACGGTTACTATAATCAGTGGCAGCAGAACCATTGCCGCTGACCATTTGCCCATTTCTCCCGGCGCTATTCTCTCTGGCGGGGACCCCAGGGCCATGCCGCTGACAGCGTAAACAATTCCGGCAAATACTAAAGTAATGAGGACTAACATTAACCCTGTAACCATGTATCTTCCCTGAGCAAAACCCGAGCTTAAAATACTGAATTCACTTAAGAAGATGCTAAAGGGCGGCGCCCCGGCAATAGCAAGACCCCCAAGAAGCATTGCCGGCCCAGTTATAGGCATTGTCTTGATTACACCTTTGATTTTGCCTATCTTTTTTGAATTATATTTCTGGGTTACATTGCCGGCCACAAAAAACAGCGATGTCTTTGTTAACGCATGGTTAAACATATGGAAGAAGGCCCCGTACAGTCCGATTTTGCCTCCTAACCCTATAGCCGCTGTGATGATTCCTATATGCTCTATGCTGGAATAGGCCAGGAGCCGTTTCAAATCATGCTGCACAATAATAAACGGCAAGGACACAGCGATGGAAAGCAGGCCAAAAATAAGCATTAAATTCGACGAAAAATCCGGCCCCAAGGAACCTGAAACAATTAAATGGAACCTGATTATTCCATACAAAGCACAGTTTAACAATACCCCTGACAGTACCGCACTAACGGGAGAAGGCGCCTGGCTATGGGCATCGGGCAGCCAGGTATGCATGGGGGCCAGACCTGCTTTGGTCCCATACCCGACCAGAATAAAAATAAAGGCAAGTTTGACTATTTTGGGGTTCAATTGGTCTGCTATAAGGATCAGGGATTCCCAATTTAAAGCGCGGCTCCCTTCTCCGAGTACAGGTATCGCGGCGTAGTATAAGAGAATTGTCCCGAACAGAGCAAATACAATACCGACTGTACAAATTATAATGTATTTCCACGCCGCCTCCAGGGAACTCTTTTTATCGTAATATCCTACCAGAAGCGCTGAAGCCAAAGTTGTCCCTTCAATAGCTACCCACATAACACCTAGATTATTCACAACCACTACGAGAAACATTGTAAAGATAAATTCATAAAACCAGAAATAGTACCATCTCAAACGGCTTTCAGGGACTTCTCCATGATCTGTTTCGCGAGAAGTATACCCAAGAGAATATAAGCTTGCAGCCAGTCCTACGATAGCTACAATGCCGATAATGAAAGCCCCTAAAGCATCAATATAAATAAGCTGCCTATAAGCTAAAATTGCCCCTTTGCTAAAAACACTGCGGGCTACCTCAAAAGCTGCCCCAGCAGTCAGGACTCCGCCGGTTATACTGATGACTCCAATAATTTTTCTATTAGTAAAAAAGATACACATTATTGCTGTTATTAAAGGCAAAGTCAGTAAAACTAGCGGCACTATCATCATCCCCGTAAATTTTTTAGATTTTCTGTATCGATGGTGTCAAAGCTCCGGTTTATCCTGAAAGCCAGGATTCCCATGATTAAAACTCCAATCAGGACATCCAGGAATATCCCCAGTTCAACAACCAAAGGCATTCCATGGGTGGTCCCCACTCCGGCTAAAAAAATACCGTTTTCCATTATAATCAAGCCCATTATCTGCATTACAGCCAATTTGCGGGTAATCATAACAAATAATCCTATCAGAATCAAAGATATTGCCGCCGGCAGGGCTTCACTAATAATACCTGCATTTGGGCCCATGATTCTGCCTGTAACCGAATACGCTATAATTATCAAACCGGCACAGATGACAAACGACATTTTTACATTTATGTATGATTTTACTTCCCTGCAGGCCACCACCCTGCCTACCACCTTACGTAAGATATACGGAATGATTACTGCCTTAACAACTACTGTCAACAAAGCGGCTATGTAAATCTCTTTATTACCGGTAGCCCAACCCAGTGTTGCCGTTACCCCTGCCAACAAAACAGCCTGAGCGACGGCAACCTTGATAGCCGTATCCAGCCTCCGCCCTCCAACAACCATAAACGATGTTGCTATGGTAAAGGTAATTAGTAAATTCATTACAACTTGATAAACATTAACATCAGCCATCATCAGCTACCCCCAAACAGGAACTTGGAAATAAGACCTAAAAATGCCAGCAGGAAAGATCCCATGAGAAGCTCAGGAACTTTAAACAGCCTCATTTTAGTAAAGGATGTTTCTATGACCGCAATTGTTAACCCAATTAACAACACTTTGCCTAAATAGGCCAGTAATGCAATTGCCAGCGCACCAATACCGGTTCCGGCAGCAATGCCCCACGGGAAAAAAAGGTTCGCCAAAAGAGTAAATATCAGCAGTTGTTTTACAGAGGCTCCCAAGGTCAGGATAGCCAGCGGCTTACCGGAGTACTCCAGCAGCATTCCTTCATGGATCATGGTCAGCTCAAGATGGGTATCCGGATTATCGACCGGAATACGCCCCGTTTCAGCCAAAGCTACAATATAAATCGCCCCAAAAGTCAGGATGTGGGCCGGCGTAAAAGCTGCAAGTCCGGCATTGTTAACACCGGAGATGATTCCGGTAAGATTTGTGGTGCCTCCATTAATTGCCATGGTAAACAGAGAAAGCATCAGCGCCGGTTCAGCAACCGACGAAACAGCCATTTCCCGGCTGCTGGCCATGCCTCCAAAGGCGCTTCCGGCATCCAGTCCGGCCAGGGTAAGAAAAAAACGTCCCAGAGCGAACAAATAAATTACCAAAATAGCATCACCCGTATAACTTAGCAAACCTGATGTAGATATTGTTGGCATCAGCATAGCCGCTGCCAGCAGTGCGCCAAAGTATATGTAAGGGGTTACCCTGAAAATCCAGGATGCATGTTCCGATATCACCGATTCCTTTTGCATGAACTTGTATAAATCAAGGTACGGCTGAAAAATACCCGGTCCCCTGCGAGTCTGAAAAAACGCCTTGAATTTCATAATTATTCCGGAAACGAGCGGGGCTGCCAGGACAATTATGATCACCTGAAGCAGACTCGCGGCCAAAGCCTCTGTCATTGGATTTCCCCCTATCTGGCAAAAATAAGTAAGGTTACCAGCGTCACAAAAATATACGCCAAATATAAATGGATACTCCCTGATTGCAATACCCTGATTTTATCCGAAACCTTTATTAGAGTTCGGGTTACCGGACTATAAATGGTGTCTTCAAACACAGGTTTAATTGACGCCTTATATTTTATAGCGCTGGTGAAATACGGCTCCTGACTGTATTCTTTCTGAATTTCACGCCTCGGCTGAAATATTTTGCGGAAGATAATCCGAATAGGTTTGGAAAAAGAAGTTGCACTATATTCCATTTTGGAAGAAAGATTCATGCCACAGTTCCAGGTTTCGTCTACCCTTACTGAACCACCCTTGCCGATGGCCCGGAACACTAAGAATATCAATAAGGTCGCCGCAGCCAAAACAATCAGCAAACTCAGGGGAGAAATCCCGGTTTGAGGTTCCAGTACCGGTAATACATTAATCCAGTGATACCCGCCCATGAGAGGCAGTGTTTCGACTCCCAGCAAGGATTTTGTAACAGGACTTAAAAGGCTGATAATTAATATAGGGCCGACCCCAAAAACGAAACAAAGCAGAGCCAAAAGTCCCATCCCCAGCCTCATACTGACAGGAACTTCCCTGGCGTTTTCCGCATTAGCGCTCCTTGGCAGGGCCAAAAACTGAATTCCAAACGCTTTCACAAAACACGTCGCCGCTAATGCTCCCGTTAAGGCAAGGGCGGCCCCGCAAAGCGGTCCTAAAATATTCAAGGAGGGGGACAGGCTTCCTGAACCTAGCATTAACAGTGATTGAAATGTAAGCCATTCACTGACAAAACCGTTAAACGGGGGTATCGCTGATATGGATATGGAGCCAATCAAAAAGAAGAAACCTGTCCAGGGCATCCTCTTCAAGAGACCTCCCAGTTTTTCTATATCTCTGGTGCCTGTTGCAAAATGAATCGAACCGGCGCCAAGAAAAAGCAGCCCTTTAAATATGGCATGATTAAATACGTGAAATAATGCGGCCGTCAAACCTACCATGGCCATTTTATTATCACCATTGCCAATAAAAACAAGGGATGCTCCAAGGCCGATTAATATAATGCCAATGTTTTCAACACTGTGATAAGCAAGTAAACGTTTAATATCGTGTTCCATCAGAGCATACATTACGCCTAACAATGCGGAGATACTGCCTATGACCAGGATAAGCACCCCCCACCAAACAGAACCGCCGCCCAGTATCTCAATGACTACCTTTACAAAACCGTAAATTGCTGTTTTTATCATTACCCCTGACATGATTGCCGACACATTGCTTGGCGCAGCCGGGTGAGCTCTGGGCAGCCATATATGCAGTGGCACTATCCCGGCTTTGGTGCCGAAACCAAGGGTTACCAGGAGAAATATTATTGTTTTAAGCCGCAGCGGAAGAGCACGGCCTGCTTCAGCGTACTGTAAAAAGCTGAAACTGCCGGCCTCCTTATATAGCAGCATAAAGGCCGCAATAATAAACAATGTGCCAATATGGGTCATCACTAAATAAATGAACCCGGCTTTTCTTACACTTAAATTACAGTGATCATAAACCACCAGAAAATAAGATGAAAGTGACATTAACTCCCAGAAAAACACGAACATCAAGGCATTGTCACTGGCCACCAGGGCAATCATGGAAAATATAAACAGATTATATAATAATCCCAAAAAACCGATATTATGTTTTCCAATATATTCGGTAACATAGCCATAAGAAAAGACAGATACTGAGAGACAAATTACAGATATCACAGTAATAAAGAAAGCCGCCAGGGGACCAATCGTAAATCCCAGCCCTACACTTAACAATGACCAGGGCAGCATAAAATGCGCCGGTGTCCCGGTTGATAACACCATTATGCCAAGAGCCAATCCGCTTAGGGCGGCAATATTGGAGCAGGTGAATCCCAGAATAATGCTTAATTTAGGCTTTTTTTGACATGCAAAAGAAAACAGGCCCCCTAGTAACGGGAGGCCCATCGTGATTAAAAACAGGCTTCGGGTTAGACTGGACATCTTATTTACGCCTCTTATTCATTTTGAATTTCAGAAAACATGCTTTTATTTTATCACTTTCGCCACTGTTATCAAAACAGCATACTTGTCTAAATTTTGACAAGTATAGTCATGCTATCCGATATTAGTATATTATGACCGATTTCCTCGGCTTTTTATAAAATATACTCATCATCTCTTGATATCCTATATGTCGATATTAAAACACTAAAAAAACGGCGAGCAATACAGACCGCCGTTCGTCGTATAAGCCGCAGCAAGCGTTGGGGTGCTCCTTAGCGTTGCCCAATTTATGCTACAATAATATTATCGACTACTTTTAGGATGATTATTCCATTTACACTATAGGATATTCACACCTAGTAACCCTGGACTTGAGGTTTCTGTACTCTGCCGGAGGCATTCCGATTTTATTCTTAAATATTCTTCCAAAATATTTTTCATCTGGATATCCCACTTCCCAAGCCACTTGTTTTACCGGTATTGTTATATTAGAAGCCAATAATATTTTAGCTTTTTCTAATCTAAAATCAATCAAATATTGTTTTATACTTTTACCTGTCGTCTTTTTAAAAACCTTACTCAAGTAATACATGTTAAAGTTAACTTCATTAGATATTTCTTCCAAACTAATTTCCTTTGAATAATTCTTTTCAATGTAATTAGTAATAAAATTCACTATTTTTGAATGTTTGCAAATCGGCTCAATCAGTTTAATATAATTTTTAAATATATCACTCCTTATCCAACTACAAAATTCAATTTTATTGTTAAATTCGTGGAATTTACGCAAAAATCTAAAGTCTTCCCTAATAACATCACCACAGTAGGGCAAAATATCTTTAATTTCAGACGAAATCCCCATTATTAATTCTACAGTTCTAATCACCACAGCTTCAGTGTTGCAAACGTTGGAACTTATTTCTGAACAAAAAAGTTCCAATAAATCGTCAGCACCCTCTAGATCTCTAAGACGAATCTTTTCTAAAAGTTGCCGTTCGCTGACTTTAACCAACTCTAGACTCATTGTTGAAGATACCTCCCGTTTATGCCTATTTTGTTTGAAAGTAACTGATTGGAAGAACTTCGGTTTCAAATGGAATATAGCCCCATTCGTCACAGACCAGCAAATTCAGCTTACCTTGAAAGGTCATGAAATTTTCAAAGCCAGCCCCTCTTGGGTACAAATTCCAGCGGCATTTGGCGTTCCGGTTTCGGATATAGGATAATTATTTCTCTTACTACATGATAACCTTTTGGGGCGAAGTTTGAAATATTTTGTCCTTCAATAAACAAAAATGATGCTTTAGCGGTTGTAATGTTTCCTGTATTGCTATCTAAATCGAATTTCCGCTTAGGTGCAATTTTACAGGTAATCTGGCCACCTTGAAGATCTGAAAAGATATATCCTGATCCCATCGCTCATTTCAAGCAGGTTGCAAAACAGCAGCAACTAAACGTTGATTTATAACTTAAATAGTATATTCAGCTTGTTAATTTTTAACCGGTTCTTTTTCCCTTCTGTTGCTGCTAACCCAAGGTGTCCAGCAAAAGACGGCTTATGCTGTCCATAAACTGACGGAAAAAGTGTCCAATCAGGCCCGGAATCGGGAGAGCTAAGAAAGCTCTCTCTCCTTAAATACCCCTAAGCTTTCGGAAGGTATAATCGGCGGGGGTTGAAGAAAAAGAAAAGTCTTTATGAAAAAGCTAAATCGTTATATCGGCTTTTTCATAAAGACTTTTGAGAATTTACCAAAAATATATAGGAATAAGACCGAATCTTTGCTGTTCTATAAGTCGTCACAACCTAAAACAGAAAGCAGGTCTTGTTCCTTATGGTCAGAATAGCAAAAAACAAGCAAAACACGGTGGCAAGCTGACGGAATTTGCGAAAACGATAAACAGAGAACAAACCACCAACCGTCCCCATACGTTAAGGATGATTGTATAAGAATCAGGTTTACTCGTAGAAATGGCAATCAGGGTAGACTTAGTTATCCATGCTCAAATAACTACTAAGAGTCACCTGTTTTTTATTCAAAAAGCTTGCAAAGTCTATTGACAGCACACCTATAAAAGTTTTCGGCCTGCTTTTTTCTGCATATGCAAACGACTTAATACCCCCAATAATTTTGGCAGATTTAATGGCTGATTTAAAACATACGATGCTCCGAGCATTTTGGCCATTCTAAAGAGATTTATGTCCGGAGCGTGACCCCGCACGTTACCTAAGATAATTATTTGGATGCCGGGCCATTTAGACTTAATATCCATAATTACTTCTAGTCCATCTTTTTCAGGCATAAACAAAGCAACAATAACAAAGTCGACGGTTTCTGTACATCTCCGAAGCCCTTCTTTACCATTTTCGGCAACTAGAACTTCATGCCCGCAATTTATTAAGAAGTCCGAAATTAACTTTCTAACTCCGGTATTTGATTCGATTACTACAATTTGAAACATAATAAATTCCTCACTTTTTCAAAAAGGATAGGCCTCTACTTAAAGGCTTGTATCTTTTTTCTTACTGTCATTTTGTGACTTCAAATAATATTTAGATGAATGCATGGATACATTTACCACTAAATTGGCTTTGGTTAGTTCCGTAAGCAATCCTTTAACCAATTCACGAGAAATTCCAAAATGATCTGCTATTTCCTCGCCCGAATGTGGCGCTTTAGAGAGCAACCAGCAGATTGCTTTTTTTGCTCCTCTCTTTTTGAAATTTCCGATCTTAGAAATATCGTGAATATCTATTGGAATATAATTGGTTTTATTTTGTGGCAGTGAAAATAAATTACTAGAAGTTATTATCTCTTGCATTTTTCCCATCTTCCAACCTTCCAAGATTTTATTAAAGAGAGTTGATAGTTTCACCTTTTGCACACTTTCCCAAAGGATTTCTGTAAGGTCCTTGGTCTTAACTGTTTCAACCACATCTTTGCCTTGGTATTGTCTTCAAGGTTTGTTCCTTCCCCTAATCCCAGCTCATTATTTATTGGCATTATATTCTAATATAATAATGTTAGTGGTATAAAAACTTCCTTTTTATACCTTGATACATAGAATTCATCTAGCCACCATTTCAACTATCAATTTCGCTGAAATTAGAAGTAAAATAACCCCATAGATACTTTTTACCCACGCTGGCTTAGCTTTTTTAGCCATAAAATTACCGCCTAACTGGGACCCAATTGCGACCGCTACTACCAGCCACAACATTAGCCAAGTAAACACCTGACCCCCGGCCATGTGGCCCAAGTATCCAGAAAACGAAGAAAAGGTAACTACAAAAGCTGTGGTTGCTGCTGCCTGTTTAGTAGGATACCCCATAGTCATCAGGACCGGAGCAACAATAAATCCGCCCCCTACCCCCAAAAGCCCTCCCAGGAAACCAATACCCGCTCCCAAAGCGCCTCCAAAAAGCATTCTCTTTCTTATTGGCATCAAAATTTCTGTCCCAGTTTCATCCAACGGAGGCCTTTGCTGCAAGGTTTCAACGGCTACATCGGTAGCCACCAAATATTTTTTTTGCCAAAAAGGCCTTAATACATCATTGAGTATCTTAAGCGCAGCAGCTAACACAGCGACAGTGAAGAAAATAATTAAGAACTTATTTGACACAAATTTTGTAACATAAGCACCTACAGGTGCCAGCAGCATTGCCATCAGTCCCATCGGCCAGGAACCCTGATAATCTACCAACCTAGCCCGGTGGTAAGGAATAAGTACTAGTAAGGTGTTCAAGCCGTTCAAAAGTAACCCCAATGGAATCGCCATCTGTTTTAAATCCAGGCCAGCCCACTTCAGCATGGGAACATAAACCATGCCACCACCTAGGCCAAGCATGGCAAACACGAACGATGTCACTAGAACAATTATAAATAGAACGGCGCTCATTCGCTTTGCACCCTTTCCTCCTCTGGTTTTGCGTCAAAATAAGCTTCATTAAGTATACTTATTAATCCTAGCCCTTACTTGCGAGTGGATAGCTGCCGTATTTATGAGTAGCATCAACCCAGGCCTTAAAGTGTTTATTAGATGTATCCGGCAAAATCTGACAGCTTGGAGCCATGAAATAACCCAGTCCCGGCGTACCAATAGTTTCAATGGCTTCCTTTACATGTTGATCAATTTTTTCTACAGGACCAGAAACGATCGGATTAGCGCCATGGACGATAATACCAGCAGGTACTTTCAATTTCTCTATTATATTTTCCTTAATCCATTGGGGGTCATGTTTCTCATCTAGGTGTATTCCCGCTACCCCCGCTTCTTTAACCAGTTTTTCCAGGAGCTGGTACGATTTAGGACCTTTAAAATTGCCATGAATGTGCAGATAAGTTTTCTGTCCAAATTCTTTTTTTACCATCGCTACAGTATCAGCGATGTAAGGCAGAATGAAACGCTCGCCCATCTTAGGAGACATTAGATCGGTTCCAAAATGATCTCCCAGATAGCAAAAACTGTTACAGCCGGCTTCATATTGAGCTCTAATCCAATCCTTGCAAAACTCGGTAGCTACACGGCACATCTCATCTACCAATTCAGGCACTTCCATGGCATCAATGGTCAAATCTTCCAATTTACGAAACAAAATGTTGGCAGCAGTAATTCCTGTGTAATAGCTGGCAAAAATCGGGGTATGGTCGCCTACTTCTTTAGACACGATCTTGATAGACTCAAGCGCTCCCCTGCAGCGTCCATCTTTCAAAGGGTCAAGAGGAAGTTTTTTCTTAACTTCCGACCAGTCCTCTCTTTTCTCAACCGGTGGTTTCTTAATACTCACACTCACCCCAAATTTTTCTGGGATTTCCAGAACTCCTCCCAGCACCGGAACACCAAAGCCATGGTCGGTATAGGTGCCAAATGCCAGGTCATAATCCACTTCTTTCAGAGAAGTTAAGATGGCGTCCGCTACTTTTTCTCCGTCCATGTCGGTTTGAGTTGTTATGTCGCTTAGCTTCCAGCCCTTGGCATAGATGGCCTGGGCCATAATGCGCGGGAATACTGGCATCACATCAGGTTCTTGAAATGAATCCACCGCAGCCAATCGTTCTTTTTTAGTCATCGTTTTCATTATCGTAAAACCCCCTTCGAATTTAAATTAAGACTTTTTTGTTGAATCCGCCTGTTTCTTACACGGAAGCCCAACCTGCGCCCGCAGTCCTTCCGAACACTCATCAATCAACAGTAACAGATTTTCGCCTTTAAGACCTTCCGCTTTCGCCACAAACTCAACCAAGTACTCTCCCAACACGAAAAGTTCGCCGTCTCCCTCCCAAACGGCAATATCTTCCGCAATCGGTTCATCTTGGTATTCCGCTTGTAAAGCTTGTAATACCGGGTCCAGAGCTTTCATAGACCCCATTACCTCAGGAAAGCCATATTCCTCATCCTGCATAAGCATGCCCACCTCCCTTAAGGCAGGTACCAATGCTTCACTCATTATTTCTTCACTAGAAATATCCCCTGCCAGAGCCTCACGAAAAATTTCTGCCGTATTAATGTTCCCTTTAACAACAGCTTCCTTTAATTGCTCTAATATTTCCTTTGTGTTCATGCCAATGCCTCCTTTATTCTAGATTCACCGTCGTTACTGCAAAGCCTTTCTCCTATCCATTTTTCTTACTTTTTCGGTAAGCAGACAACCAGTTCCTTGCATTTTCGTCCGTACCCTTACACAGGTCCGCAGCAAGGATGGTCTTTTTCACTTGTTCTTCAAGTGGATTTGTAATCGGACAAGTCAGTCCGCTGTATATGGCCATTGCCATAAAAGTAGAATTAATTGAAGGACGATCAGGCAGGCCAAACGAAATATTACTGGCACCCAACGTAATATTTACGCCAAACTGCTTGATAATCTCTTCAATAGACTTCATTACTATTAAGCCTGCATCCTCTTCAGTTCCCATTGACAAGGCCAACGGGTCAATTATTATATTCTCAACAGAAATACCTTCTATTTCCGCCCGTTTAATAATTTTTTCGGCTAGAAACAGCCGCTTATCCACAGTTTTGGGAATTCCTTCGTTGTCCAGCGTTAATCCAATTACCGCCGCACCATGTTCGGCAATGAGGGGCAGAATATTGCGCAGCTTGTCTTCCTCTGCATTAACGGAATTAACCAGGGCTTTTCCGTCATAAACTTTCAGGGCCGCCTCTAAAGCTTTAAAACTAGCGGTGTCTATGCAGAGAGGAACATCAGTTACTTCCCTAATGACTTTTATCAAGTCTACTAACAAAACAGCTTCGTCCACACCTGGAACTCCGGCATTAACATCCAGAATTGCTGCACCTGCTTCAACCTGCGCCACTGCGTCCTGCCGAACTGTGTCAAAGTTGCCCTCTTTCAGTTCCGTCTGTAGCCTCTTTCGCCCAGTGGGATTTATCCGTTCGCCTATTATAGTTGTTGGCATGCTCCGTGCAATTGTTACTTCGCGCGATGCCGAACTTATCGTTGTTTTAGCCTCTTGTGCCAAGTTAATTCACTTCCCTTTCTTTTAATTAAATAGTTTCTGAACAGCCATTAAGCTAGTAGCTTTTTGGACAGCGTAACAGCACTTGCCGCGTCTTTTGCAGTACCGTCAGCTCCGATTTCCTCAGCAAATTCTTCTGTTATAGGTGCACCACCAATAATTATTTTGACTCGATCACGAAGTCCCGCTTTTTCAATAGCCTGGATAGTTTTGGGCATTTCATCCAAGACCGGCGTAATCAGCGCAGACATTCCAAGAATCACTGTTCCTTCAGAAGAAGCAACCGCTTCCAAAAACTTATCACTGGTAACGGATATTCCCAAATCTTGCACAGAAAAGCCTGATCCCTTTAACAGCATAGCCACCATGTTTTTGCCAATATCGTGAATATCCGCTTCTACAGTACCTAGGATTACATGCCCCAATGTCTGGCTTTCCTCGGCCGCCAAAAGTGGTTCTAATAACTCCACACCCGCCCTCATTGCTTTGGCAGAAAGTAAAACATCCGGAATAAAATACTCTTCTTCGGCCATCAATTCCCCCACATGGTTCATCCCGGGAATCATTAAATCAGATAAAATCGCCTGTGCACCCATGCCATCGTCCAAGGCCTCTTGCACCAGTTTTACAACTTCAGCTACTTTTCCATCGATTATTGCCTGTGTTAAAGGCTTAAATTCACTCATGATGTCCTCCCTTATTAATTATTCTTGTTGAAGTTTTTATATTTCCAGAAAGCATGATCCGTTTTCAACCGTACGTTTTTTTACTTACGTGAGAATGGTAACTAATTTGTATGCTGTCATTATAACTATTAAAATCCCAAAACCCTTCTTTAGTTTTTGACCAGAAACGTAAACACTGGTAATTCTTGCACCAATAAAGGAGCCTATCGCACCAAGTACTAACAATACCGCCGTTAAACGGAAGTCCCACTGAGCCGTGCTCAAATGAGGAATTAGCGCCGAAAAAGAAGGTGGACATACTGCAAACGCATTTATCCCGGCTGCCATCTTTGGCTCAAAACCCAGGATAATTAGCGTAGGCATTAGTAAAAACCCCGGACCTACTCCCAAAAGACCACTGAGGATAGAAATAGGAATAGCTAACATAAGTGCCAACTTAAAGCTTCTGTTTTCATCGAATTCTTCGCTTTTTTCAAGTACTGGTGAATCAGACGTAGCAGCAATCATTGACTTAGCATCTTTTCTATCTACCTTGCTTTTTACAGGTTTAAAGATCCTATATACCAAAAAGGTTACGGAAGCAAGGTACACAACCCAAATATACGTTGGGGAAATAAATTGAGCCAAATATGACCCAACCGGAGCTGCTATTGTAGCTACAGCAGCCAGTCCAAGTGCTTTTTTCCAAACAATATAACCGCTTTTGGCAAACCCGAATACCGCAAACAACGCCGTTATCCCATTCAACAATAAGCTTAATGGTTGAACCTGGTGTACAAGATCCGGAAGAAAAAACGATAAAAATGGAATTGCGGCAAAGGCTACTCCCAGTCCGAGCATCCCTGAAATAACCGCAAGCACAAACAGTCCAATCGAAATAACGCCCATCAAATTACCTCCTAACAGTATTTTATAAATACCTTACCTTATTTCCTCACCTCCATTTTCATAATTCTTCGCCTTCCTTAATATCAATTTGTAAGCTGATAAAATGACTGGCTTCTTTTATAAATACTGTATTTCTGAACAATTTACCCCCGAACTTTCTGGATGAAAGTAGGATATTCTTGTTTTGTTTTATTCGGCATGCAGTGCAGTTTTTTAAAAACAGATTGGCTGAGGCCTTCCTCCAGCAGCATTTCAAGCCTATTTTTTTCGTAGCCAAAGACTATAATATTACATATTAAAGCAACCTGTTCGTATGATTTGTCAAACCAAGCCGGACCAGATCTAGTGGTAATATCGGGTAAACTGGTCAGGGACATTTGAACGTATTCCCCACCAGCTTCAGCCATAATCTTCAGGTGTCCAATAATTTTGCCCCTGTAATTCAGGTGTTGACCCAAGTGATTTAGAATCTTATTCATCTCGTCAGCAATTATTGTTCCGGTAATTGGTTTATCAAAAATACAGCTTAAGCTTCGGCTGACAACTTTGGCCCCTTCATCACTCATAGCTGTACCAACCCCCTCAGCTTCACTTCGTCTATGCCATTATCAGCGTTTAATTCGAAGATAGCTGCATTTTGATTTATTTGCTCCAAATCATTTTTTAATGCCCGAATAGTATCTTCGCTGGCTAAATCCACCTTATTAATAATAATCACGTCTGCAGCCTCAATTTGTGAAACTACAAGGGGCTCGACTACCTCCATTATTGCCGTCCACCTGGATACATCTGTTAACACAATAGTTTTAAGTGCCTCGAAGCTCCTGCACTGATTCTGCAATAAAGTAACTATTTTCCTGGGAACAGCTAATCCCGTAGTTTCAATAATCAGCCAGTCAGGATTTACAGTTGTATGAATTTCATCAATAGCAGCGACAAGTTCGCCCGTAATCTGGCAGCATACACACCCGGCAAATACACCCTTCACTTTTAAGCCCTGTTGAGCTATAACCTGATCATCAATACCTGTTTGCCCGATTTCATTTTCAATAATGGCAACAGTTTCATTTCTGGTTTCTATCAGGTACTTAGCCAATTGTAGTATCACTGAAGTTTTACCAGAGCCCAGAAATCCTCCAAAAAGCAAAATATCCATAAAACCAACTCCTTAAATACAGCTCAAATTTCCCTGGGTATGACCAAACAGCAAAAAAAGATAGGCCCTGGTAGGGCCAAATTAAAAGAAGATTAGAGTTAGTGCCAAAACTAAACCCTTAAAGTTCTCAAAGCACCCATATAAAGCATTTATTCAATGAATGCTTCTATACTTCTATTACGGTAAAATCATCAGGAACAATTACTTCACCTGCAAAATGTTCTTCTATTAATTTTTTGAAATCATCTTTTCTCTCTTCATATTCGGTAGGCCAGTGTACAACTGCCAAACGTTTTACGCCAGCCGCAGTGGCAGCACGACCTAACTCTGCTGGGGAGATATGAAAATCATGAGGTTCAGTGACTACTACCGTACTGATAAATAAGTCGGCCCCTTGTGCCAGCTTAATAACTTCGTCTGTATATGAGGATTCCCCATTATAAAAAATTGACTTGCCGTTTCTCGTTATTCGGTAAGCGTGAGCTTCCGAGGGATGTTCACCCTTTACCGTTTGAATATCATCAAACGCTTCTGAATTCCCTAATTCCCTGAATATTAACTGATATCCCCTTTGCTCATCGTTTGCCACCGGCAGTTCACACAGACTCATTAACCCTCGTGTTGCCTTTTCAATCCCCTGGGGACCAATGATTTCCAAAGGTTCTTTTCTATTTCTGACGTTCATCATGTCAAAAAGAACATGAACGATACCGATAAAGTGGTCCGAATGTTTATGAGAAATCATAATCCTCTTAATATTATTCAAATCCACTCCAAATGCATTAATATTTCTTAATGCACCATCTCCTGTTTCCAACAAATAATCATCATCAATCAACATTACCAACTGACAACGTTTTGCAGTTACATTTAGACCTAATCCCCCAGGCACAAGTCCTGCCGTTCCCAAAAAATTTATTTTCATTCTTTAACCTCCAATTACAATAAATTACGACTGTTTGAATTGTTTGTAGACACTATCCACTACAGTTTCGATACAACAGGCACAGGTTTCCATCCATTCGCCCAATTCAATTTGCTCCTGAATCTCTTCGGAATACTTTTCATATTGCATCGGATCAAAACCCAGAATCTGTTGACAGTATGTAGTACCAACTTTATCTCTAACATTATCTAATAGCAGTTCAACATGCCCTTCGATATCTTCCATCACTTTGGGCATGTCTTCCGGCAATATGGTTCCACCATGCATTTTTAAAATATATTGAGAAATGATATTAGCCCCTGCAGCTACAGCCTTACAAGTAAACAATTCACAGTTCTCGCTAACATTAATTTGGTATCCTGCCCAATCAATTGGTTTGTCCGGGTCCAAAGATAGCGCTTCCTGCAAAACTTGCAGGCAACTGCTATCTCAGTTACTCCCTCCAAGGTATGTCTTTCTGGCTTTTTCCCGCACTTCTTGCCTAGTGATCTGTTTTTCTTCCCGTTCCTTATTATCGAGCATCAATCTCACTTCCATTCTTGTTAGCGGGCCCGTCTCATCCCATTAAAGACTTCTTCCCCGGTCTGATATCCTACCCGCCAGGTTTTGGCTGAGGAATGAGCCTTACTTAGCTGTTTAAGAATTCAGACAAAATTTCCTTGCATTCTTCAACAGACCGGAAATCTCCCTCATTTAAAATCTGTCCATCAATCTTGATTCCGGGAAAAGCCGAAACCCCATGCTCCTTATGAAGTTTAGGATCATCAATCATTTCTATGGTGGCATCAAGCCCCATCTGATCAACAGCCTTTTTTAAATTTTTCCCCGTAATTTGAGAACGAGGACATCCAGCTGTAAAAAACAGAATTTGAAGTGCCAAGACGAACACCTTCCTTCCCTCAAATGTTTGTTTAATAATTCTGCTCTCCTAGCTAAGCTTCAAGCCAGTTGACTAGCTCTTCTTTAAAAACAGCCTATAAGACCCGTCTTCATCCTCAATCATTCCTAACAGCTCATGGCCTGACTTCTTAGCATAAATTGGAATCGATTTCGTGGCCGTGGGATCTGTTGTTAAAACTTCCAGGATTTGGCCTGGCTGCAATTCTTTCATCGTATTTTGCGTCTTAATGAGTGGCATAGGGCAATTCATATCTCTAACGTCAACCTGCTTATCAGATTTTATTTCATTTACCATTAAAAAATCTCCCTTCTAATATATGGTCCTATAAAAGCCATAAATATAACTTTCTAAATACACCTCCCCATCAAGACTAATTAGCTTAAGCAAGCTCCCGCTCCCCAGCTTCAAAGGCTTTCATGCTCTCTTCACGCACAGCCTCCCATGCCTCACGTTTATAATCCATATATTTCTTACTGGCAAGGGCTTTAATACCTCTTGGCCTGGGAATATCAACATTAATGATTGACTTCAAGGTCCCAGGTCGAGTAGTCATGATACCAACCCGGTCTGCAAGAAAAATAGCCTCATCAAGGTCATGGGTGATAAAGAAAATACTGGTCCTTGTCATCTCAAAAACTTCAAGAAGATATTCGTGAATGTAACTCTTCGTCGTGCTGTCCAAAGCCCTGAATGGTTCGTCCATCAGGAGAACTTTCGGCTTATTAATCAAAGCCCGGATAATCTCAATCTGGCGCAACATACCGGAAGAAAGGTTGCCGGGGTATAAGTCTTCAATATCCCTGGTGATACCCAAGTTAGCCATAATTTCCCTTGCCTCATCCACAGCCTGATCCCTGGACATTTTGTTCTGGATTACAGGACCATAGATTAAATTATTTATCACTGTTTTCCACGGAAATAAAGAACCATTTTGAAAGACCACTGTACGGTCAGCCCCTGGCTTTTGAACAATTTTTGGAGAGGCGATGATCTGACCGTCAAGATAGATGTTTCCGCTGGTAAGATTGCTAAATCCTGCAATGGCGTTAAGGAGTGTTGTCTTGCCACATCCTGAAGGACCTACAATTACCATAAATTCTCCCGCTTTAATCTCCATACTAAAATTTTCAACTGCGACAACATGAATTCCCTCAGGGTCATATATTTTCCCCACGTTATCAATTTTAATATGGCCGTACTCAGGTTGTTTCTGACCATCTTTCGCCATATGAAAAATCTCCTTTCGGGATAATAAGTCTGTCACGCTGGTTTAGCATTATCAACCTTACTGCTCTTACGTGTGGCTTTGACAACCTCTTCATGAAGGAGTTCGAGGGCCTCCTCCTTAATCTGACGGAATTCTTCAGAAATTAACACATCATCCAAT
Source organism: Phosphitispora fastidiosa (assembly GCF_019008365.1). NCBI lineage: Bacteria > Bacillati > Bacillota > Clostridia > Eubacteriales > Peptococcaceae > Phosphitispora > Phosphitispora fastidiosa. Next base: position 128,119 of record NZ_JAHHUL010000005.1, read on the forward strand.
CTCGGTCTCGGCAGATTAACTTTAATCACCTTTTTGACTCTTGCAGGCCTATTGGTAATTATGATGAGAGTATCAGCCAAGTAGATGGCCTCCTCCAGCTCAGACGTGGTAAAAAGGTTAGTGATTGGATTTTCTTCAAACAGCTTCAGGTAATAGTCCTGCATAATCTTACGTGTCATAGCATCGAGACCACGGAAAGGTTCGTCCATCAACATTACCTTGGGGCGATTGATCAGCACTCGAGCCAGTTCAGCACGTCGCTGCATACCACCGCTAAGCTGACTGGGATACTTATGCTCGAAACCATTCAAACCAACCTTTTCCAAAAGCTTAAGGGCCTCATTATGGCTCTCTTCCTGCGTGATGAACTTCCGGATTGAAGGACCAAACATAACGTTTTCGTAACAGGTTAACCAGGGAAATAGCGCCGACTCCTGAAACATAACCAAACGCTCCCAGCTAGGTTCGGTGACTAACTTCCCATCAATGGTGACCTTACCGCTGTCGGGACTTGCATATCCTGCAATCAGGTTGTTAATGGTTGTCTTGCCACTTCCCGAAGGACCTAAAAGGGCCGTTAATTTCCCTGGTTCGAGCTCAAAAGAACAGTCTCTTAAAACCGGTATAATCTTATCCTTCGTTTTGGCTGTTTTATGAACCTTTTCAAAGATTACTCTGCTCTGTTGTTTATTCTCAGCCATAAGAGCCTCCTATTCCTCTTCGTTTATAAATCAATTGACCTTTGTTTAACACCCTAAAAGATCTCCCGCCACCGCATGAACCTTTTCCCAATGAAGTCTATGGCGACACTACATAATGCACCGCAAGCCCCAATGATTCCCATTCCTAGAATGACCATTGGATAATTCATCACAGTATGGTTGTACCACACCATATATCCCAGTCCCCCTCGAGCCACAATCATCTCTGATGCCACAACCATCAGCCAGGTAATAGCGATGGCAATTTTAAGACCAGCAAATATCTGGGGCATGGCTGAAGGAAGAATCACTTTCTGCAGAAGCTGTCTCTTGTTAACCCCAAAGGAAATTGCTGCTCTTGCATACCGGATATCAACTGAGGAAATGCCCCCAAGAGTATTATATACAATAGGGAAAAATGCTCCGTAAAAGGTAAGAAAGATAACCCTCGCTTCCGTATTTATGAAAAAAAGTACAGCTAAGGGGATCCATGCAATAGGAGGAATTGGCCGGATTAACTCAACCGCCGGAAAGAGCAGGTTATTAAAAATCCTTGAGTAGCCCATCAAAATCCCAAATGGTAATCCTATCAATATACCGAGGATGAAACCTACACCGATGCGAAAAAAACTCAGGCCGATATCATGAAAAATCGAAAATTTTAAAGTAAAAAACGCCATAAATACCTTATAAGGACTTGGAACTTGAGCAAAACCAGGGGTTAACTGCAGGAAGACGGTCCATACCAGAAGGAAAAGAACGACAGATAGAACCTGTCTCAATCTTGATGCATTAAGTACATTTTTCTCCAGACGCTTTAATAGTGGAGTACTCCCATAAGCCATCGCAACGAAAACTCCTTTCTTTTCTATGCCTATTCAGTAATAAATTCTTCAAGAGATTGAGTGTAGCTCTTTTGCCAAGGAATTAGCCTAGTGGCACCATAACGAAGTAGACCTGATGATAAATAGCCAAGTAGACCAATGACAATCATTCCAACTACAATCAGGGGATAGCGAATCAGGGTATAAGATTCCCAGACACGGTAACCCAGGCCCCATTTCCCGGAAATCATTTCCCCAGCTACAGAAGCCATCCACCCTACACCTACTCCGAGAGCCAATCCCACCGAGATGGAAGGAAGGGCGCCAGGGACAACAACATGCTTGAAGATCTGAAATTCACTTGAACCAAGGCATTTTGCCGCCCGAAAATAATCGTTATCAATCAGTTCAACACCATTGATGGTATTAACGAGGATTGGAAAGAAGGCTCCAACAAAAACAATAAATGCTACAGGCAATTCTTCACCCGGCAGAAACAGAATTGCCATGGGGATGTAGGCAATACCGGGGATGGGCCGGAGAATTTCCAGCACAGGGAAAACAAGATCCCGAAAAACCTTCTTCCAGCCAATCAATAGACCAAGGGGAACGGCAACTACTGCCGCAGCGATCACGCCAAACCAAACCCGGAGAAAAGTATGTTTCATATCGATCCAAAATTCAGGCTGCTGAACCCATTTAACAAACCATTCCTTAACCTCCACGGGATGGGGAATAAAGCCAAAACGATAAATCTTAAATTCTACCAGTAAATACCACAACACAAAGAGGAGCATAATTGAAAGGACTTTAAGCAGGTTTTCAAGTTTAAAAATTCGCTCTAGAAAGGATGCCTTTTTCCGCACCAAGAAGTCTGATGCATTCATCTCTGAAGGATCCTTTTCAACATTTTCTGAGCCATGCATTGATATAGTCACCCCTTTAAAAAAAGTTGCAAAGGAATTCTACTCTCATCAGACTGCTAAAAGGGTATGCAAACTGGTAAAGAGTAGAATTCCTTGCATGTTAACTACTAATTACCGTTAATTGCTTTGACATAGCTGAAATCAGCCCAATCCTGTGCTTTAAAGGGATTCTCAAGCAGGTTCTTGCTAGTGAGAAAGTCAATCGCCTTTTGCATTGTATCGACGTGCTCCTGATCGAAGCTATCTGTGTAACCATAACTAGCCAGGGACTGCTTTACGACATCCAGAGGAATCTTTTGCTCCAGTTCTTTGAAAACGATATCGGCTGCCTCGTCTGGATTTTCCTTCATAAATTTGTGGACATCCTGGTCAGCTTTTACAAGACCTTCAACGATCTTGGGATGCTTAGCCGCAAAATCCTCGCTAACCACAAGAGGCCAAACGCCATTCACTTCAGGCTCGTATGCTGTAGCATCAGCTAGGAGTTCCTTGCCAACACCTTGTTTCCTGGCCATGTCACTGTACGGCGGCCAAAAAATCATAGCGTCTATTCTCCCTGATTCCAGGTTAGGCATCGCCACCTCCGGTGTCTGGTTGACTAAGTTATAAGTTATACCCTCCTTCTTGGCAATAACATCTATAATCCGGTGATGGGAAGACCCCACGCCAGTAGCGATGGTCTTGCCATTCAAGTCCTTCACTGATGTTCCAGGGAAATCTTTCCGAACAAAGATACTTGCTACCTTTCCTTTCTGATAATTTGCATTGGAAACCCAAACAGTATCACCTTTTTTGGCCTGAAGCATAATTGCCGGCATGTCTCCTAAATAGGAGATTTCCATCCCACCGCCAATCCAGTTATTAATCAAATGTACACTGTAAAGGCCAAAGAACCACTCTACTTCAACATTGGGGAGATATTTCTTGTAAAATTCCTTTTGTTTAGCAACTGCCGTGGACATCATCCCAAAGGGGGCGTAACCGATAGTGATTTTCATTTTTTCATCCGAGATAACCTGACCGTCTTGTGAAGCTGTCGGCTCGTCCTTACTAACATCGTTACTCGGTGAATTTGACTGGCATCCTGCCAAAACGGCGACCAGTAACGACAAGATAAGAACACCAATAATAGTTTTTCTTCTCATTTTTTATTCCTCCTTATTAAGCAGCCTTTTAGCTAAGGCTACTGTTTCCCCTGCGTTGGAGGCCGTACCATCGGCGCCTATTGAATCAGCAAACTCCTCGGTAATTGTCGCACCACCGACCATCACTTTGACTCTGTCGCGAAGACCATTCTTTTCCAGAGCTTTGATAACCTTTGGCATCTCCGGCATTACCGGTGTTATCAGGGCTGACATTCCTAGAATGATAGTCCCTTCCGTCTCCTTTACCGCATCAATAAATTTATCGGTGGATACCGCAACTCCTAAATCTCTTACTTCAAAACCGCTCCCCTTTAACATTAAGGAAACTAAGTTTTTCCCAATATCGTGAATGTCACCGGAAACAGATCCAATGAGAACCAGGCCGGCCGAATCTTTAGGTCCAGCCAAGAGCAGGGGCTCTATTATTTCCAAGGCCTTCCCCATCGCCTTTGCAGCGCGGAGAACCTCGGGTACAAAAAACTCGCCCTCTGCCATCATCTCCCCAACCTTATTCATTCCCGGAATCAATTGCTCTGACAATATCTTTTGTGGATCCACATTTTGTTCTAATGCCTCATTTACCATCTCAACAACCTTATTCCGATTTCCCTCAATAAGAGCATTGCTTAAAGGTCCCAAGTTTTCCATTATTCTATTCCTGCCCCTCACAATTATTATTTATCTTAAGAGTAAACCTGTCTACTTACCCTGCAAAGGATATGTCCCATACTTATGGGTGGCATCGACCCAGGCCTTGAAATTTTTATCCGGGGTGGCTGGCAATACCTGACAGCTCGGAGCCATCATCATCCCTAACCCATCACCGATCCCGGATATCTGGTCTTTGACCTCATTATCTATTTCATCTATAGTGCCATTCACTAACTTCGCACCATCTGTAATAATACAGGCGCCAATCCCCAATTTGTCCACTACATTCTCCTTCACCCACTCCGAAGTATGATTTTCGTCAAGATGAAGACCTTCTATACCGGTCTCTTTAGCTAACCTCTCAAGATACCTGTACGACGCAGGCTTTTTCATATCGCCGTGTATATGCAGCCACACACCCTGATTGAATTCCTTATTCACCATTTCCACTAAACGTGCAATATTGGGGAGATTGAAACGCTCTCCCATGCTTGGATTCATCATCAAGGTCCCCATCGTTTCCGCAATCACCGTAACACTGTTTGAACCCGCATCATATTGGGCGCGGACCCAATCCATTGCCCAGTCAGTTGCCACCTTACACATCTCATCAACCCAATCTGGATCCTCATAAAAATCCTCCATAAAAGCTTCGTTGGGGCGGAACAAAAACATCGCTGCAGTCGTTCCAACGTAGTAGGCAGACACCAAAGGTGTATGATCACCGATCTCCCGGGAAACGTTTTTAATTACCTCCAGTGCCCCTTTCATCCGAGGATCTGTAGTCCGATGGTTAAACCTGGCTAGCTTCCTCTGAACTTCCGGCCAATCGTCCTTGGTCATTACCGATTGTTGTTCCGTTGTCCCTGCTGCAATTCCAAATTTATCAGGGACCATTATTTTTCCTCCCAGAGGCGGGACACCAAAAGCATAGTCAATATAGGTAGGTATGGCTAAATCATATCCTATCCCCTCAATATTTTGTAAGACTAGCTCGGTGATTCGATCTGAATCATAACAATCCTCTCCCGTAACTTCAGGTAACAATACACCTTTCCCAAATATCATTTGCGACATCACGCGAGGCCAGACCGGCATATGATCCGGAGCCTGCTTTTTTCGAACAGCTTCAAACCTTTCCTTTTTATTCATTATTTATCTCCTTTCTTTAATTTAGTCCACTTTATTGCAAATATCGGGTAGCAACAAGATTTATTTTTTAATAAGAGAAGAAATTGACAAGTAGTTTGGTCCCAATCAATGCTCCGACAGCCAGGGCTGCGAAAAAGAACCATCCATGCAGCGACAAGGAAGGAATAGCGCTAAAAAAGGCGCCAATATTACACCCCATCGCAATCCGAGCACCATACCCCATGAGTAAACCACCAGTCACAGCTCCGACAACCTGCTTATAAGACTTAATAGGCCGAATCTTGAATTTAGAACCAAGAAGATTAGCAAACAAGGCGCCCAATATTATAGCCGTATTCTGCATAGACAAAGGATCTGCAAAGAAAGAACGATTTAAAGCAGCCGGGTTCTTATAAGCATACCATGTGGATGGATCTCCCCCCAGAGCCCTAAAAATCTTGGTGCCCCAGTCGGAATAGGCCGTCGAAATACCTAATGGTGTTCCGTTGGCTAGGAAGGCAATGATATTAAGGATACCGAGAAGAGAAAAACCGACATAGTAGGGCCATGGGTTAATCACAATTTTCTTAAACATAGGTCTCTCCCAGATTGGTATAGTTCTTGTCTGATCTTGGCTTCCGTTTTTAATTTCAAGTCTCATTTTTCCACCTCCCTTTTTCATATGGTAAAACGACATGGGTCAAATTTACCGGCTGTGAGGTTCAAACTTTCACGGCTTTCAAATACTGTTCCTTTTATCCCACCATGCCGCAAGAAAAAAGAGTCCCCCAAGAGCAAGCAACTGAAGAAGAACACCCGGGATCCAACCAAAAACAGTTGGTAAATGGACCGTCACCGATCTGGAAAAGGAAAACTTAGCCCACCAATTTAAACTTCCTGCTCCCAGAACACTGCCAATGATAAAGAATGGCACGGTTATCCAACTCATTACAAATCCTTCTCCAACTCTCCACAGGGTCCCACTAGCGCATCCGCTGGCAATCACCATGCCAATCCCAAAAATGATTCCCCCGAAAATCGTGTGCAATCCTGCTGGAGCGATAAGCCCAGGTGTAGGCTGCCCCTGTATTACCTTGCTATACTGAATAACTGCAAAAAATACTGTCATAAACATTAAAACAGCAAGCACTGCCCTGGTGTTCTCGGTTCGTCCCGTCAGGATCGGATCCCTCCATAGAGCAGTAAAGCATAGACGGCCCCTCTGCAGCAGAACCCCAAAAACCATTCCGATAAACCAGTACGAAGCAACGTTAGGTGTCTGCTTCAACAGGATAATACCAATAAAAACCATTACGCATATCAGAGCAATTGCATACGGAATTTGATTATTGCGGGTCTTTCCCATTACCTTTTGCATCTATTCCACAACCTTTCTTCCTATATTGTTTGACTTAACCCAAGTTGGAACAAATGAGCCTGGCAGATACTAACTTGAGCCACTAAAGCGGTGATACCTGCCTACAAGGGTTGTTGCACTAAACAATATAGCCACTTTTTGGCAATCAATACACCTTAAAACAGTACTGTTATCTCAATCACCCAAAGGTACAGTGCCTGCAAATGGTGTACGGACTGTCCACCACCTATTCACCTCCCTATTTGCCAGTTTTCTTCCCCCTGCGGGTACGTAAAAAGCCAATTCAGACCATGTTATCACAGCCCTTGCCCCAATCCGTAACTGGTCTGGCTAATTTAAAATTTGTCTGAGTTTGTCTGAGTTTATTGTTTAATTTTAAAAAGCTATTGTACCAATTCTTAATTATTAATGTTGTTTCCTCTGAACTTTTTGGACAATCTTCGGACTTTTTGGATAATGTTTGCTTAGCGTCGCCTGCCCTCAACTAACTTTTACCAGTCACCGGCTGGCGCTTTTTGCCCCCAGTGCGAAGACTTCATTTCTGCAAATACCGTAACACTGTGAAGCCTGTTGATTACTGAATTTCCGACGGATGATTGTCAGGGACACCATGACATAGATTGCAGTTCATTTTTCCCTGTTGATTATCCAGAGTACTTTTTTCACCTTGATGACACTGCATACAGTGATTAAATTCCTCAGGAACCTTATACAGAGGAACAACCTTCCCCTCAAGAGCCTGGTTCAGAAGTTCTGCTGCCCTGGCAGCTGTATCACCCGTAACCTTGGCACAGCGATCCTTCTTAGCTTTTTCGTTAATCCTTTGAATGGAGTCAGCAGCATTGGCCCACGTGCTTACAGATACGTGGCACAGAGGTGATTTGGATATTGTCTGATGCTGTTTGGGGAAATGGGAATAAGCATCCATTTTGTCGGACGGGAATGGAAACTCGGTGTACCATCCGATTAACTCGTTGCCAACTTCGGCATGTTTATCTGAAGCAAGACACATAACGGCCATACTCGTGTTTAAAGCTCCACATAAAGTTCCCCATGAATATGCTCCACCAGCGCCATATATGAACATCTCTATCGGAATATTATTCCACGGCCCCCCGGATGATTCTCTCAGAGTCAGAAGCAACGCTTCTGCGGCTCCATAACCTCAGCCATACTTAAAATAAGCTTCATATCCTCTTTTCCTGACCAGCTCAACATCCAACTTTTGATATTTCCATGGTACTTTACCACCGGAAGATAATGGGGTTGCGCCCGCTTCAGCTGAAGTCCCAGCGGGCTTTTGCTTCGCCCCGCATCCCACCAGACCTGTGGCAGCCAACACACCGGATGTCGCCAAAGCTCCAGCGCCTATCAGGAATTTCCTCCTGCTCAGCAGGGGGTTTCTTTCCTCGTCCAGATTATTTTTCTCTTTAATCACTAGTAGTCTCCTTTCCTAATAACCTAAGCTTTTTCCCATGCCTCATAACCGCCGTTCATGTAATGGAATGATTTTGCCCCGTAATAAAGCGGAGAGCCTTAGCCCCCAGAGGTTCAGCACTGGTAGCCACTGTTTCCGGGCTTGCCGGATGAAGTTTTAGAGCAGCCAAGGCAATAACACACCTCCAACAAAATTATTTTGTTTCAGTCAACCCTCCCTTGCCTCAATCCGTAACTGGTCTGGCTAATTTAAAATTTGTCTGAGTTTATCTGAGTTTATTGTTTAATGTAAAAAAGCTATCGTACCTATTCTTAATTATTAATGTTGTTTCCTCTGAACTTTTTGGACAATCTTCGGACTTTTTGAATAATGTTTGCCTAGCGTCGCCTGCCCTCAACTAACTTTTGCCGGTCACTGGCTGGCGCTTTTTGCCCCCAGTGCGAAGACTTCATTTCTGCAAATACCGTAACACTGTGAAGCCTGTTGTTTAGGTGACGGCTGATTCAGACAACCTCCTGCCAGCTTGTCCAACGTGACCTCACGCCCAAGCTTTGACAAGACTAATTTGGGGCGAGCCAAGTCAATATCATCAGCCATAAGGTGGCATGTACAATGATAATGATGATTGAATTCTGTAGATAGGGGCTTGCTAATGTTGATAGAATAATTGTTAAAAGGGTAGCAATAGCTAACCCAATAGTGATTAGATAGATTGAAAAACCGGCATTAATAATTAGCTCACTTCTCTTTTTAAAACCTCTTGCGAGGCCTTTTTGACGACGCGGCAAGATTCACTTAATGTTACAGTCTGGTAACTCGCTCGCCCTCTTTCTAAGAGGTACTTTGGCCGATGCGCTTCTATGCACAGATTTCTCCTTACGCAGGCATCCTAGCTACGGGACGCCTTGGCGCTTACCCCGACTGGACTTTCACCAGTTAGATAACGCGTGCTTAACTGGGCACGCGGCGAACAAATAAAACGCCAAACACTTTTCGTTTGGCGTTCATAATGAATGAGCAGTATTACAGTATTTTTTTAAGTTTTCTCTCAAAGTTGAATAATTCACAGCAAGCATAAAAACACCTTTCAAGTTTTTTTGATTGCAAATGCTGGCAAAACTTTTGGTGCGCCTAAACTAGCTGCAAATCCGGCGCTATTAACACCGGATATGATTCCGGTAAGATTTGTGATGCCAACATCAATTGCCATGGTAAACAAGGAGAGCAATTGAACCGGCGCCAAGAAAAAGCAGCCCTTTAATAAAAACAAGGGATGCTCCAAGACCGATTAATATAATACCGATATTTTCAACACTGTGATAAGCAAGTGCCAATATGGGTCATCTCTAAATAAATGAAACCGGCTTTTCTTACACTTAAATTACAGTGATCATAAACCACCAGAAAATAAGATGAAAGTGACATTAACTCCCAGAAAAACACGAACATTAAGGACCAATCGTAAATCCCAGCCCTACACTTAACAATGACCAGGGCAGCATAAAATGCGCCGATGTCCCGGTTGATACCACCATTATGCCAACAGCCAATCCGCTTAGGGCGGCAATATTGGAGCAGGTGAATCCCAGAATAATGCTTAATTTAGGCTTTTTTTGACATGCAAAAGAAAACAGGCCCCCTAGTAACGGGAGGCCCATCGTGATTAAAAACAGGCTTCGGGTTAGACTGGACATCTTATTTACGCCTCTTATTCATTTTGAATTTCAGTTAATTTTGACAAGTATAGTCATGCTATCCGATATTAGTATATTATGACCGATTTCCTCGGCTTTTTATAAAATATACTCATATTAAACCAACCTGTATCGTTGAAGGAGACGTCCGGCCTTCCTGATTTTTACCCGGAATTCTTTTTTTATAGTCTGCCTCAGCTTATAGTCAAAAAGCGGCCACACCATCAGAGGGATTGCCGGGACACAGGAAGCTGCCGCAAGAGCCAGCCAATAACTTTTCTGAGTCAGATAATTGATTACACCAGGTGGAAGAAGGGGTAAAAACATGCCTACCCATATTGAAGTCTTATGCTTTCCCACATCTCTGGCAGTTACTGTCATACTTATTTGTATTTTTTCACCGGGGCGGATAGTTGCGTTGTCCTGGCTAAATGTTATTTGGCGGTCATTGGTTGTAATAGACGCAAAAATTGGGAAAAAGCCTTTATTATCTAAATCTGATATGGGTTTATGCACCACTTCGCCTATAGGTAAAACTCCAACCGGGCTGTCCATCATTACTCCCTTCCTATCAGTCGATACTTCATACTCAAAAGAAATATTCTGACTGGTCGCAATCATTGATGCTGCAAGGACAACTGCCAGGGTTATCCCGCTGAAAAAGTAAAGCAGTAAATGGTCGAAACGCTTGTTGCGTTTTTTCTTTTTACCTTTTAGCTCACCTGCGCCCACTATTATGGCCAAAATGACTGCGATTCCAGGTAAAAGAAAGGGGCTTTTCTGAAGTCCTTCAAGCCAAAGAGGCAAGTACCCCAGTAATGGTATCTTAACCGGGGTTTTATCTATGGTGACCACCCGGCTCGCTATCCAGTTACGGCTTATCAATGGGTTGTTACCAGCCTCCTGATCAGTATAATCATTAGCATCACCCTTGGTAACAAATCCGTTCTTCAGATCGCCCTTTACTATCCTGTGAATTATCCACCCCTGGGAGGCTAAATCTCCACTCTCAGTACGAAAAACAATAATATCGCCCTCTGCTGTATTATCTGCTTCACTCACTTTAGCAATCAGCACTATATCCCCACGTTCCAGGACAGGGTACATGCTGCCGGATCTGATGACTGTGAAAACCAGCGGTTCCTGTGTGATAGCGCTTCCTACTACTGCCACCAGCAAAATACCCACTATACTATAAACAATCCACGTAACCCACCGAAAAAATTTGCCTTCCAAACGTCAACCTCCCTTCAGAAGCATATTCTACAAAAGTAGACCATGGAGTTATACTTTTGTTTACTTTTAAACACCACTTTCTGAAAATTTAAATTATTTAATTATTAACCACATTATATACTTCAGCGCAATGTATCTAAGTCACAGCTAACCTACAATTAATATTGAAAGCAATATATTACAAAGGGAGGAAATAAAAGTGAGAAAAAGTTTAATTGTAGTTGTTGCTCTGTTGGCTGTAGCAAGTTTGATGGCTGCCATGGCATATAACTCAGCAACTGTAACCAATGCCGCCCAGTTAAAAGTGGTCAGCACTAACCAGTCGCTGTTGACCCTGGAGCCTAATCCGCCTTGGGATTGGATTGACAAAGTCGGCCGCAAGGACTTTACTACAACAATAAAAGATGGTGAATTGTTCTTCGAGTTCGGAAAAGGCGTTGAGCGTGATGGGACCACCGCCAGATTCTACGGTCTCCAGCCCAACAGCGAATACCAGTGGAATCCTCTGTTTACCATGCGTAACAAGTCAGCAGAAACCATTCAGGTTACCCTTGAAGCCACAGGTGAATACGCAGAATTTATCACCTTCGGCATCTGCGGACAATCTAATTATAATAACCCGACATGGGGAACTCAGGGAGAACCTCTGAATATAGGCAACGTTCCCAAGGAAAGTAATTCGGGAATGCAAAACATCCGTAACATATGTGTAAAAATCAATGTTCCCAGCGGACATGAATTATCACCGGATGCTCTTCTTGGCAGCATTATCGTTAAAGCTGTAGCTGTTCCTTAAAATTAAATAATTCAAACATACAAACCGGCCTGCATTGGCCGGTTTGTTTTTATCTTAATCCTCAGTTCCTGGTTCCTTTCCTCCATCAGTAGTTTCTGCGTATCCACCAATTGCAATTTCCCCGGTCAGGCTATCCCTGATGATTGCACTTCCGCCTTCCCACTTGGCTCTAAGAGTAACATTAATTCCATGGAAAATGTTACTACCAATCATTTGATCTTTAACAGTTACGGGAAATTCTTTAGTTTCATTTGGCATCAAAATAACCGGGCCCGGATCCTCAAGTTCGCAAGCAGACACGTGTTCCAGACCCAGGTCATTGTCACGGCTGCCCTCTTCAAAATCGATAAGAACCTCTACCGGCCTGTACATATTATTCGTAACCTTAAAAAAAGGAGGTTCTCCTTTAAAATCTGATGTTGTGGACGGCTCCCTGCCCTGGCTGAAGCTTGTAGCAATCAACGACTGTTCCGGTTTAGTCACCTTAAATAAAACCAAATTATTAATGCAGGCTTTTGAGTAAGCAAAAGTTCCAGTACCATAAGCAGTTCCTAATCCAAGTCCTATCACCAGCAGAAAGAAAACTTCTTTACGAAATTTCAACACCATCCACCCCCTTTTTCTGTTCTATTCAATGAAGTAGTTAGCTGCGAACAACGCCGCCTGGGTTCGGTCCGCTAAATCCAGCTTGTCTAAAATCTGACTGACATGTTTCTTTACAGTATGTTCGGTAACAAAAATCTTTTCAGCAATTTCCCGGTTGTTCATCCCTTTTCCCAAGTGGTTTAAAACCTCCCGTTCTCTGGGGGTCAGCTCACCTAAAGGGTCTTTCAGGCCATAGGACATAAAAGCCCCCACAATCTCAGGGTCAAAAAACTTACGCCCCTCTCCAACAGCCCTCAAAGCGGCTAAAAATTCCTCCGGTGCGGCATCTTTTGAAATATACCCATCGACTGACATCTCTCCGGCTTTCCGGAAATCTTCAAGATTATTTGAAGACGTTAGTACGACGAACTTGCAATTTACACCTTCCAATTTTATTTTGGTGATGACATCCAACCCATTCTCGTTACCTAGTCTTAGGTCCATAATTATAACTTCAGGCTTCTTTTCAACCGCTAACCGTACTGCCGTTTCACCATTATCAGCCTGCCCCACAACTTCAAAGCCTTCATCTGTTGTGAGGACCGCTGCCAATCCTTTGCGAACTAAAGGATGATCATCAATAAAGATTACTCTCAACAGTAACCCCCCCTGACATCAAAAACACCTTCTCCTCCCAGGGGAATCCTGCAGATTACCTCTGTTCCTCCAGTAAGCCCAGGGCCAACCTGAAAATAGCCATTTATTCCCCTTATCAGCCTTTCCATATTTTTAAGTCCCAACCCTTTATCAAGGGTACTGCCTGCTGCAAAGTCAAAACCAACCCCATCATCAAAAACCGTCAGCTGTGTTAATGACTGCATAATATTCAAATCAACCTTAATCGAGGAGCATTTAGCATGTTTTATCGCATTACCGGTCGCCTCTCGGATTACCCGGTAAAACACCATCCTAATTTCAGAGTTCAATAACTCCTCCTGACCGGTTGCCTCAAAGTAGACCTTTATACTGTTCAGCCGGGCCAATTCGGTTAAATATGTACTAATACTCTTAAAAAAAACTACCTTCCCGTTTTTCCGGGAACTTAGCCGGTATATCGATTCCCTTAGCTCTTTGGATGCTTTACCCGCACTTTTCTGCATAAATTTCAACTGTTCCTTTAAATCTGCAGGAGTCATCCTTTCACATTCGCCGGCCAGAGAATGCAGGGCAAAAGATATGCTGAATAACCGCTGAGAAACAGTATCATGAATCTCATCCGCTATCCGGTTCTGTTCCTCATTAAGGATTAACTTATCCGCTATTTCCTCAAGTCTCATTCGTTCAAAAATTACTGTACTCAGCTTTGCCAGGTATATAAGTCTCTGCTTTAACGATATATTTTCAACACCGTTTGGAACGCTGTCGACCAAAGCTGCCAACACTCCATAATCCTTGGCAGCTGATTTCAAAGAAACACAAATCAATTCCTTTCCGGCGGTCTCTATTTTTATTCGGGCTGCCGGTTCTGGATCAAGTTGGAGCCTGCTCCTTAAATCATAGAGCTTTTCGATGATTTCGTTCTGAACAGCCTTTTCCGATCCCGAAGAAAATTTGGTTGAATTCTGTTTGTCATTACCATCTTTGCCTTCCCATAAACATAAACATGTTGGAATTCCCCCGGTGAGAATTGAGCCGTAACGCACAAAAATTTCCACAAGTTCTTCTCTGTCGTCATGACTGCAGAACGCCTCCACTGACTGGTAGAGAGCATTTACATGCTTCATATACTCTTCATTAATATGATAGGCTTTAGCGAGCTTCCGGTTGGTTTCCAGCAGCTCATGTTTTTGGTCGTTAAGTTTATTAGCCTGGAGTTTAAGGCAGGAAATGAAACGACTGTATAATTGAAAAGTCAAGGTAATCAGCATAAACACCATAATAGTATTTGTATGAACGAGGACCGAATTCCTAACAATTTCAGAGTTAAAGCCCTCTTTATAAGAGTAAATAAAAAATGAAACACCCAGATAAAAAATCGTATTCAGCCAGCAGGCATAAAACGGGAGAAAACTGGCAGCAGCAAGCACCGGGTTGAGGGCATACCAGATAAAAGGACTCTGCAACCCTCCTGTAGGTATAAGAAGAAAGGCAATACCTACAGTCTCAACAACAACCACCGGAATCATGCTTAGTCTTGAATTTCCGGCATTCTCGAAAAGCTTCACCATTGGTGTAATTGATGCTAATAGTGCTAAAACCACGCCGATTTTGAAAATATAGGGGGATTCAGGAGGCCCCATCAGATAAAAAGCCGATGTGATAAACCATGAGCCATAGCGATAGACAAGGAGGATATAATACAAATCACTGCCTTTTATTCTCAGTTTGTCCCTCAACAGAGCCGCATAAGCTGAGCAGGCCTTCTTTTTCATTCTATGTTCCTCCCGAGCTCAATTGGAATGCATTGGCCGGTCATTTAACTCCTACCCTTCATGCCGAACCGGTTCAAAAATATACATGATGTTTGAGTCCATAACACAATATACCGTCGCGGCATAAGCAGTTTCCAGACCTTCCGGTATACATATCAGAGGTTTATCGTGTTCATCGGCAATCTTTAACAAATCGTTTATGCCCCCGACTTTTATTACGGTATCCTTATTTCCCAATATACTGCCTGAATCGGCAAAAACCATTCGGCTGCCATATTTAAGCTTTATCCTTTCATCCTCCCGGATTTCCGTTTGTACTGTGTTGAATACCCGCCGATGATAAATTAATCCGGTAAGAATTACAATAACTAAACAGGAAAACAGATACCGGGCAAATACAACAGGCAGAGTCAGAAAGCCAACGCCAACCCGATTTAATTTTTCCTGTGTTCCTTCAATCGGATTCTCCTGTTCCTGTAATGAATTACTCGTTGTAGTAATCTGAGTCTTTGATAGATTAAATGTATACTCGGGAGAAAAATCAAGGTTAATCTTGCTTTTAGAAGTTCTCGCCATTACCACCGGGATAACAGAAAGAGTATAATTCCCGCCTAATACCTGAGTCTCCTTTTCCACTTGGTCAATAAACGAGATAAATTTATTGACATCTATGGAGTAAATCTCCTCCAGAACAGTAGCTGATGTAATTTTATCAAACTTAAACTTGCGTTCCGGCATCAGAAGGAAATCCTTCGACCACAGTTCATCTGCCCGCAGTCTTAGAATTATCCTGCTCTCTCCCTCAATGGAAATAGGAGTATCTGATGTAATACGTATGGCAGCTTTAGCTTTAATTGAACTAATAATCCTTGTGAAAAGGTTTTTCGGATCTTTAATTTTTTCTCCCTGAGGAAACAAAACAGAGGGTCTGGCCTCAGCAAAACAGCTAAAATCCGCTATATATTTAACCTTATGAGTAATAACTGTTTCTTTACTTTTTACAGGAGTAGAAAAAGCCAGGTATGTAAATATCAAACTAATTAGAAACATTCCTAAAATAATTACAGGAATAATTCTATACTTGCCTATCCGTCCCCATATGCTTTGTTCCATTTCTGTTTGTGTCAAGACAAATTTCCTTCTTCCCATGCGTTTTACAAATTTAATCATGAGGATACCCTGACCCTATTGCAGTTCTTAAACCATTTTAACATTGAATAACACTATTTAACATCACCCCTTAGGGGTGATGTTTGATAAAAAAACACCGGGGCCTCTCCCGGTGTTTTGCCTGCACCGCTCCATTCCGAGTCCATACAAAAGCGGCAAAGGTCTGAATCTTTCTAAATGAAACCAGCTTCTATTAGCATTTTTCTGATCATCACGGCTACTCGCAGATCCCGGATCAGCATGGCTGCCGCCTCTTCGTTGGTAACCTTGGCATTAGGCCGGAACGTGCCGTCGGTGTATCCTGTAATTATCCCGTATTCTTCCGCAGCGGCGACGGCTGCCTCATGCCAAGCGCCTGATGGCACATCACTGAACTTGGCATTTTTTACGTTGGGCTGGAGGGCCAAAGCCCGCACCAGAATCGCGGCAAATTCGGCCCGCGTTATCTCTTTGTCCGGGGCAAAGATGTCTTGGGTCTTTCCACTAATGATCAGCTTGCTGGCCAGGATGTTGATGTCATCCTGAGCCCAGTGTCCGGCAGTATCGGCAAACGATTTTTTGTTTTCGATAACGGTATACAGACTAGCTCTCAGGTTTTGGATTATGGCCATTGCATTTTCGTGTAATTGCTGACTAATCGTGGTTGGTAACGGAATAATAACACCGATGCAAAAGATGTCCGGTTGGTCCAGGTCCGCCCGTCCGGCGAGGTCAGAACTAAACCTTTATTACCCACCGCTGCGAAGATGCCATTGCCGTAAGTTACCCCATAGAGTCTGTAATGGTTGTATACTGGCCTTTCAGTCCATGTAACACCATCAGATGAGGTAAGCATCAGGCTCTGATCACTGCCGCCCACGGCTAAGAATCCATCTAGTACTTGTCGGAGATCCCAAACGCTTACATTCAACATGAAATGGTATTTCGTAATCACTGGCGCAGATAGCAAAAGGGTTAGTGAGTTTACAAGTAAAGGCCATTAAAAAACTCTTCAGCTCCCCAGACCTTGTAATGTGTATATTTATGGGGAACAAAACTAAGAGAACATTCTATTATTTGTCAAATTCAAATCTCAATGCCGTCTGGTAGTTTTTTAGGTAGTGAAGCTCAATATGGCTCATTTCGACAGGCATCGCATAAACCAGACTTCCTTCAAAGCTCTCTCCCGGCGCCATGCTCGCAGCGCCAAAGGTATCCGGATCGGTTTTCACGCCGGTAGTTCTCGCATAGGCTTCCCGTGCTCCGCTATCACCCACCACATATTGAAAATCGTCCGCTCCGATACTTTGTTCTTCCTTGGATATGTTAGTGACCTTAAAGGACACGATCACGTACTCTCGGCCTTCGGGGGGGCTGTTAATCCACTCCGCCGCCTTTTCTGCCTTTGTAACGGCGATTTCCAGCTCGTCCGTACCGCCCGGCTCGCCAATCTGATATGCCCGCTCCTCTGTTTGTACGGCTGCGGGAGACTGGCTTTGGGTATCTGCGCCTTTTTCCGCAGCCTTTTCATCACAACCGGCTAATAGGAAAAGAATAAGAAAAAGGCTTAAAACATAGCTCCATCCTTTTCTGTTGCTTTGTTTCCATAAATTCATCATAAATCAAATCCTTTCTGCGGCGTGTGCCGCCGGTGAGAGCTACTTTTTAAAATACAGGCGCTGTCCCTCTTCGTATAGAAGCTTTTCTCCGTCCAGTTCTCTGAACTTAAAAATCAGATGAATCCCCTGCTCGCCAAGCTTGCCAAGCAAGGTGGATTCCCCCGAATCCGCTATGGTGCTATTATCTATGGTTGCGTAATAATACCAATCGTATGGGTTTTCATATGCAGCCTTGCTGTTTGTAACGTCATATGTGCCCGTAAAGGTGGCATCAATATACCCTCCGTCTTGCCGATAAACTCCGGAAAAGCTGTTTCCAGCGTCAAAGGTAAAGGAATAATCCGCCGATTCGGAATTCGTATAGACCAGGCTGCCATCTTGCTCATATCCGGCGTAAAGACTCCATGTCCCGCTGATGACTTCATCAAGGGTTGGTATAGTTTCGCTTGATGCTGCCTTATCCGCAGGCGCGGAAGCAGGACTTGTCTTATTCCCGTTTTCATTGCATCCGCTTATCAATCCCGTACAAACGAGGACCATTAAAAGAACAATGAATATTTTTTTCATGCCTATCAGCCGCCTTTCAAATGTTTTACTGGGTACAAAACAATGGGCTTTACCTCTGTACCCCTTTAATACGGAAGTACAAAATGCCGATATTGCCATCCGCCTTGGTGGCTTCACCCTTATCCACGTACAGCGGAACATAAAGCAATTCCTCAGGCACGCCGATAAATTCATATTTAAACCCGCCTCCAGCGCTAATGTACTCCATACGAACCGTTTTATTTTTAACAACGTGATCTCCATACTCTCGAACATATATGCCGTCTTTATATAATGTTGGATTGCCGTAAGTGCTGGTATCGGCGTGGAACAGATCTTCGCCCTTCTTCCCATCATATTTGAGGGTAATATTGGATTTGATGTTGCATTTTTCGCCCGTTTCGGGGACCAACTCCAGGTCAAGCGATATATTCGCACTTTTGCCTCTTTCCAGGGTAATATCGCCGCTTTGCGGTATCGGTTCATAGTAGGTCCTGTAATAAAACACCGGTTGAAGATGGATGGCAGCCGGCTGCTTCTCCATCATCGCATTCATCAAAGTATTTCCTTCGTTGTAGCTCTTTTCCCTTTCCAGGCCGTAGGCTGCATAAGGATCTTGCATCGAGCCGCTGCCGCTTGTTTCCTTATTATCATCGCCGCAGCCCGTAAATGCACCCATCATCAGCACAGCCAGCAATAGGCACAAAACCTTTTTCATCATACTCTCTGCCTTTTTCATGCTTATCCCTCTTTCACCCTATTTTAATTTTGTCCCGCAGTTGCCGCAAAAGCCTGCTTCGGCAAGGATCTTCGAGCCGCAGTTAGCGCAAAATTTTCTGACCGGAGGCGCGGGGGCAGTCGACGGTGAAGGCGGCACGGGTGAAGGCGCGGCGCCGGGTTCTACTCTATCGGGATCTGCATCTTTGGCGAAAGCCCTTCCGAGCAATTCGTCAAGCTTGAAGGTAAGCTGCTCCATGGTATAAACCTGGTGGTTGACCATTGCTTTGGCTTTGTCGGTATTTTCCAGACGTGTAAAATGGTTGCCCAGGATTGTGGGGGTAATGAAAAGCCTTTCGGCTGTCTTAAAGCCTTCCGGCCCCGCCACGTTGATTTCCATGCCGCAAGAGGTAAACCAGGAGCGGAAGAATTCCACCCCCATGATTTGCCCGGCTTCCCCGAAGACCAGCACATTCTCACCTGAAGCCAGCTTTCCTTCCGTAAAGAAGTCGTGTTGCAGCAAAACAGCAATGTTCTGGGGATCAATATCTGTTTGATACTGTTCCACCCCCGGCGTCACCGCCAGAAAAGCCGGCAGCAGCCAGCGGACATCCATGCTTTTCAGGGAATCGGCCATGCTCTGGAGAAACTCCGGGACTTTTACATAGGCCCTATCCGTAAAGACGTGACTCAGCATATTCTGATAAGAGGTCCGCCGGAAGGAATCAACGGCATGGAGTACGAACAGAAACTCCTCCAGACTGACCTTGGGAGGAATATAGTTCGCGGCAGGCGCGTCGCTATCACCGGCAAAACCTTTCACCCACTCATTCAGCCATGCCCCGGCATTCTCGAATACGGAAAGAGTAAGGCTGCCTTCCGCTCTTTGCTCTGTGGTGACAACAGATTCTCCTTCGCTTTTCCTTCGATGCAGTCTGATTTCTGTGAGGCCCTGGGCACCGGCGACTCGGACTACTATGTATAAATCCGGCTGAGTGGCGATACGCATTGCCCGCAGGAATTCCCGGTCGGTCAAAAGCTCACCGTACAGAGCTGTTAAATCCCTGTTGGACTCCACGGACGGGGCAGCCTTATAGAAGGCAGACCCGCTATTGGGCACAAGCCCTGTATCCCCGGCCAGGATAGAGCCTATATCGTCTTGCTCTATGTTAAAACGCATTGGTTCTCTAACTTTATCCATTTATTCCTCACCCCTCTCAATTTCCTCAACCAGCTTTTGGAAGTGTATCGGATCAAAATCCGGATCATCCGGCTCAAGGGTTTCATAGTCCTCCTCATCCTCCCAGACCTTACCGTCCCGGATAAATTTCAGCCTGCGGCTGCCCGGCAGGTCCAGGTACGGGCAGCTGGAGATATGACCGTGGAGGGTCAGACTTGCATCACCGGGGGCGATCCAAAGGAGCTTGCCTGCTTTAATCCAGGACGCCAGGTCAAAGTCATATTCACTTGCATCGGGAGTGAGGGTGACATACTGCCCGGGGGTCCAAAGCTCCGGGATAATGCTCCCCGTTTCCCAATAACGCTTGGTGCCCCAGTCGTTGACCCTCTTCTCTCCATAGAGCATGGGGTCGGCGTAGTAAACAATGGGATAGGCGGTATGGGGGCCAATTTTAAAGGAGGAGAGCACCGCCTTGACCTGGACAAATTCCAATAGCCTGGGCAAGACAAAGGGCACGTCAGGCCCCGGACTGCATAGGAAGGGAGCCCTTTCCGGCTCGCCGCCAAGCTTCAGCGCCCCGTCCAGGGCGAAATAGGTGGCGAGCAGCTGATTTTCCGGCCGCTTGGGTGCGTCAAAATTCCACCACAGGCCGTCCAGGCCCAAATCGTCGATAGCCAAAGAGAACTTCTCTCCCGTAAAGGGGCAGCGTGACAGGTCCCGCACCGGCAGCCCCTCCAGGTAACGCCGGAGCAGTTCCTGAATCTCTTTTGCCATACCAGCTAATTGAGCCTCCATGTCCTTTTGCTCTGGGCTTTGCTTCCCTGCTTCCACAAATGTTTCCAGCTCTCCGGCCAGTTCATCGTAACTCTGGGCCTGGGGCAGCAAGAGTCCCAGAATTTCCGCTTTTTCCTGTTTATTCAATATTTTAGGCATAACTCGCTTTCCACCTCCTATCTCACATATTTTTCCGCAGTTGGTTCTGCCATAGGATTATAAGACGTAACCCCTTTATTTTCATTCATCGCAGCTTCAATCAGTTTTTCCTTGGCCTTCTCAGAGTACTCTATGCCATCCTTGGTCCAGGAGATGACATCCTCGTGCATGACATTGGAGCCGCCCTTTTTCACGGCAAAACCTTTGTTCTGGGTGAGGTGGTCCAACACTTGCTTTTTGAGCTTGGGGCTGACCGGCGTGCCGTCGAAATTAACGACATCATAGATATCAACGTCCCCGGTGATGAATTTGCCGTCTTTGTTAAGGACACGTCCCTTTACCACCTTATATTCGCCGCTGGCTTCCAGCTTTTTCATCTTGTCAGCCAGATTATTAAACTCTCTCCTTCTATCAACATACTTTTCAACCAATTTCTGCTGAGTTTCCGGGGAGAGGTTTTTCATAACCTCCTTAGGCGGCAGCTTGGGCTTATAATAACCTACCAGACCATCACTATCTTTCGGTCCTCCCAACAATTCATCCAGTTTATCAAGGGTTTTGGCCTTCATATCCATTCTTTTAGGAACCGCTTTTCCCGAATTAATCCACTTGTCTGCGGTGGCCGTGGTAGGTCTGGCCTTGATCTGGACCCCGAAATCATCTGCTGTGTTCTGGATGATCTTTCGGGAGGTTTGGGTGACCCCTGCCACATTGGGCGGTCTTTTTACAGTGGCATAGCTGGGACCTGTTTTGACGGCCAGCGAGGGTTTGATGCCTTTGGGAAGGGGTACCTTAACCGCCAGCCTTTTGCCGCCCGCACCCAGTACATCGTCCACCATTCCGGCCAGCTTGCCGGCGCTGCCCTTTATGGCTGTTCCCGCCTGCCCCGCCGTACCTATGGTGACCCCCAGCTTCATAGTACCCGCAAAGGTATGTTTGAGCCGGTCAATCAGGGAAAGGTTGGGATCCAGGGATTTTTCAAAATCTGAGATGCCCACTGTATCTTTAGCCCATTCCCAGGCTTTTTTCGGGTCGGTTACGATATCAACCACGGCTTTGCCTGTTTCCATCACTCCCTTAACCACAATCCAGGGTTTGTTATAGATCTCCTTAGCTGTGCCAACCACCTTTTCTTTGGCAGCGCCAAGGGTATCTTTTACTCCTTCATAAGATTCGCGTACATTAGCGAGCGCTTTCTTCTGGTCTATAAACAGATCTCTTACCGTCATTTTCGCGGCTTCACCGGCAATAGCCAACCCTTCTTTGGCCTCTTTGCCCAAGACTTTGGCCGTATCCACGACTTCGTCGCCGGCATTTCTTACCGAATCGCCTATAATCCGCCCCCAGCCGGATAGCTTTTGGGCGTGCTCCTGTTGCCACTCTAGGGATTCCTGCTCCCTGGCCAGTTGCTCACGCCGGCGCTGGTCAATTTCTTTTTGAATGGCCTCGAATTCGGACTGGTGTTTCTTCTCAATCTCGTCCAAGGCCTGTTGCATAGCGGTTTGGCCGGTTTTCTCCAATTCCTCGTTGTGTTTTATATAATTATCAAAATCTTTGGTCTGCTTTGGTAAGTTCTTCTGATGGGCCTCCAGGTCAAAGGGATTACCCGTTTCGGCATTGACCCACCCGCCGGTGGCGGGATCCCTGACAATCAGGGTCTGGGCGCCCCGGGCTGAAGTCTGCACCACCATGGATTCAGGCTCTGCCGGCGCCGCGGGTTCAGGCGCAGTTTGCGGCTGCTCCGGCTGCCCATAAGAAGTCTGATCCGGCGTCTCTTCCGGAACATCAGGCTTACCGAAGGATAAATCTTCTTCCGTTCCGTAATCCTGGCCATCATAGCCTTCATCGCCGTCAAAGGCACTTTCTTTAGGCGCAGCATAATCAGCCCCGCCGGGGCGCTCGTTGTCACCGACGGAAAAAGCGTCTTCCGGATCACCGCCGCTGGCCCCCAGCGCATCAGCCACGGTTTTCCAGGCCCGTTTTTCTTCCTCGCTGACAAGTCCCTGACCAAATGACTGGTTGGCTTCTTTCATTGCCTGCTCACCTACGGAGAGAGTGGACACAAGCTCCTTGGGCCGCAAAAGCCCCTGTAATACACTCACCACCAGGCCAACCAGCGGTGGAAAGAGCATCCCCGCCGCAGCCTGGGCCGGACTGTCCGGACCAGGAATATTCCCCGCGCCAAAATTATTGGCGATAGCCGCCATTACAAAAGGCGGCAGGTCCTTTTTGACCCTGTTGCCCCTTAGAGACAGGGAATAGGTATTTTCATCCGCGCCTTTATCCTTGGTGGCCGCCCGGGAATAAAAGCCCTGGCCGGCCATGCTGATGGCAATTCTGCCGTTAGGCTCTTTTTTAAGCGTGACTTCCGCTTTGGCCGCAATATTGGCGTTGTAGGGAAGCTTGGTCAGATCCGCCGCAAAGTTGAAAACCGCCACAGCCTGATTCTCTTCCCGTTCCAACACTGTGCAGTTTTGTGAAAAGGGCATACCCTCGTATTGGCCGATGAGTTCGATCACGCTGCCCTTGTCAAGGACAGTCAGTTCATAGTCCTCCAGGGAAAAACTGCTCTCCTTTCCACTGACCGGACCCATTAAGGTGTGGGTTTTATAGAGGTCCAGCCAAATCTTATAGGTTCCCGTAAAACTTGCAGGCGGAACCGCGGGGACAGATATGCCCACATAAAAAACCGACTCTCCCTTTTCGTCAAAATCCAGGGCTTCCGGAGCGCCCATATCAATGGTGTAAGCTCCTGCAGGCAGGGTGATTCCGGGTTTTGCCACCCACAGGGTATTAGCTGCGCCGCCTTGACTGGCACCCTGAGCGCTATAGGAGGCCACAGCCTTTTTATTTTTATCCATTATCCTGATAATGCCTGGTTCGGCGCCCTCCCCGTTATTCCAGGTGCTGAGAATAATCTCATCGATCATATATTCTCCGTCCAGGTTAAACGCAGGCGTCACATACTTCCGAGGGGCTTTCTGCCATGCGGGCTCCCCTTCTTCGCCGTCACCCTCTAAATACTGCTCGTATATGGAATAAATTTCCTCATTCCCCAAGCCGGCAAAAGCTTCTTCAGCCTCCCCAGGTTCATCACTTTGCCAGGCCCATTCCTGCAACTCTTTCAGGTATCTTTGATAAGCCGCGTAGTTGTATCCCTTAACGAGAAAAGCGTCCACCGGCAGCTTTTCTCCGTCCAGATAAAGAGTATACTCGCCTTTTGGCAGGACAGTGTTATCAAGGGGGGTAAAGGCATAAGAGGTATTCCTTCCCCGGGCAGCAGCTTGCTGGGCCTTAATATCGACGTCACCCTCCACGATTCCTCCGGTAAATTCCTGATTGGCTGCAAAGCCCTGATACACATTACCCCGGCTGTCCCGGATCGTCAGCGTTACCTCGCCGGCTTCCATACCCGCGTAGGGAATATAAATGCCGGTAAGCAGAAGCTTTTGGGACAGGGCAAAGGCCAGTTCCGGTTTTTCCGCCTCGCTTATGTAACTGCCTTTATAACCAACCACCAGATGGGCCTCATCATCATAGGAGATATGTGTCGCATACCAGTTCCCTTTTTTAGCAGCCACCTTTTCATAGGGCTCCGCCGGCGGCGGACTGTCCCCGGCAGCCAGTGCGGTCAAGGGCAGCAGGTATATAAAGATGAGGCACAGCAGCAATATTTCAACCCACAGCTTTCTCATAATCCGCCACCTCCCGCGATTGAGCGCACCAGGTTGACTCCGCCCTCCAGATAAGAGGGAACTATGTTCAGGTAGGAAAAAGATAGGGTCCAAAGTAAGGAAAAAACAAAGGAGACCCCTGCTGTGGCAATGGTGTTTTTAATCCCCGGCTTGCCCAGCATTTTGCCCATTTCGATGCTCGAAGCCGTTCCCACGGCCATGATCCCCGCGGAGATGAAGGGGATGGTCATGGACCATCCGAGGTAAAAGACGGCGATTAATAATATTAGGGTGAAAGGAGTCAAGAACAGCATCCCGTTGTCCACGGCATAACGAATGGCTTCTTTCCCGTTTTCTTTTTTGAATTGGCCGTTAAACATGCCCAGGAAGCCTTTCAGAAACACCCGGAATAACCCTCCGAAGATAAGCCCCCAAAGAATGCCGAATCCAATGTTGATAGGATTGAAGAGATCCAGGGGGTTGGCCAGGGCGCCTATTCCTATGGCCATGAAGCACAATCTTCTGACCAAACTCCTGAATGCTCTCCCTTTTTGCAGATCCATTTCCACTTGCCTCGCCTCCTATAGATTGCCAAAAATAGACCAGGATATTAAGACCGCCGCGCCCACTGCCGTGGCCAAGGGGACGCTTAAGGCATTTTTCCCGCCGGTGAGCTCCCGGATGGTAAACATCATCGGGCCGATGGCCCACAACACGCCGGTAACGCCAAAGGCCACCGAGGTCTTCCAGCCCAGCGCAAGAGAAAAAACAATGCCCAGCAGGCCATATATTAAGGCTCCGCTGTAGCTCAGGCAAAAGGCCGAAATAGCCTGCATCAGGCTTTTGTCCGTTCTTGCGGCTTTCAGGATCAGCCACATGACCGCCCCGAGCAGCGGAATCATCACAAGGCCGTAAGCGACGCCCGCCCCGGCGGAGATAAGGACAAAGTCCATCTCTTTCTGACCTGTTTTATACAGGTCCAGCCCCGTCTGTACAAAGAACAGACAGAAGGCCAGAGCCGACACCCCGGCGGATAAATACCACTTATTCGAAAACGCGCCCCGCAGCGCCCCGGCGGGATTGATCATCATACCGACTATGGTCCTAAACAGCGAGGGTTTTGTTTGTTCCATGGTGACACCTACCTTTCGTTACAGCTTTACGCCGGTAATTTGGCAGAGAATCAGGCCCGAATTGCCCGCTTTGCCTTTTTGCCCCAGCACGAAGACTAAGTAAGGTTCGTCGGGAATGCCGGGCACACTCACTTTGGCGATCTGGTAAATACTCTCGCCTTTAAAGCTGGTTTCTCCCTGGACATTATCCGGAGCACCCGCCCGCTGGTGGACCATTTTAGAAGCCACTTCGTTGTAAACCTGAAAAATCGTCCCGTCTTCAGCTAGGTTAAAGGTAATATCCACCCTGGCGGTAACATAGCCCGTGCTCTTCCGGCGATTATCCTGCGAATACACGATCGCTTCATCAATAGTAATCGTCTCTTTATCACCTTTGGCCATGGTAATTTCCGGCATTTCCAACGGTACGCCTTCGGGCTTAACGGCCTTCAACAGGAAGGGTTGGAAAGCGATGGCCTTTGGCGGCTTATTATACATGGCCTCACTCAGGCCCCCCTCGCCTTTCTTCAGCCCGTATGCCTCATAGGGGTCCTTAAAATCACCGGTTGCCGCTGCATTGTCAGCATCTTTGCAGCCGCTCATCCCGAACGCCAGCAGTAAAGCCAGCAACAAAACAAAAAACCTCTTCATCAAATATCAGCCTCCTCTTTATTGAACGGGACTCCATTCAGTTGGAAATTATGATGTCTATTTCAGCAGCGGGCATTTGCAACGGAAGCAATAGTCGTCGCTTATGTCGCAAAGTGTACCGCAGGCGTTGCACGGAATGAATCTGTCTCCGCTTTTGTCATGCTTTTCGTAGGATTTTAGTCCGGCGTGGTGCCGTATACGGTCGCCGATACGGTAATAGTTATACAGGGTATCGTTGTCGCGGGATCTGATGGTGTACCGCTTTCCCTGGTCGCTGCGTATTATGACCGAATATTCCAGATAGTCCTCGTAGCGGACGTCGTCGTCCCCAAAGGTTTGCCTTTCGGTCTTCTTTTTGATCTTTTTATCCTCCACCGTTCCGTCCCATGTCTTGCTCCGGTTTCTGCCCAATATCTGAAACAGCGCAATCAGCAAAAACATGCCGCCAATCCCGAACCCGATATAGAGCGATTCAGGGTTATCCATTTCCGAACCGACCTCGCCGGCGATATAAAAACCGGCGACGGCACCAACAGCCAGAATAATGGAGAATATGGCTGACCAGCGGTTGGTGTTTTTGATGTATTTGCCAAAGGCCGGATCGTTGATCCGTGGCGAGAATCCGCGTAGATTGGCTGGCTGTGGCGTGCTTTGAGGCGTCTGGCTCTGCTTGCTGCCG
Organism: Phosphitispora fastidiosa; assembly: GCF_019008365.1. NCBI lineage: Bacteria > Bacillati > Bacillota > Clostridia > Eubacteriales > Peptococcaceae > Phosphitispora > Phosphitispora fastidiosa. The sequence goes on from NZ_JAHHUL010000005.1 coordinate 155,316, forward strand.
AATTTCATCATTGCTTCCTCCCTGATACAAATGTCGGTGTGATTCCGGTTTCATAGCGGAATCTTTCGGAGATTTCATCCATCGTCGCAGGATCAATCGGCGCTCGCAGAAGTCGAGTATTTTGCATCCATTTTTCCGTGCCATAGGTGAAGGAGATGAAATCATCTCCTATCTCCACGGCCTTCAGCCGAATGCCGTCCTGGTTGAATTTGATGATTTTCGTATCAAGCAGAATACCGAAATAAGAGACAAAAACCTCAATATTTTCGATATCCTCATTTTCGATATCCTCCGGTTGCGCCGCTTCACCGGGTATGTCGCTGACGACGGCGGTGCGTATGTGCAGGATTGGATTTTCCGCGATGAGCCGCGCTATCTTCATTTTCCTGCACTCACGTATCCAGAAGCCTGCCGAAATTGCACTGGCAATCATTACGCTTGTCAAGAATATCTGCGCCTGCAATTCAGATGTTGCTCCCCCGAAAACGAGAAGCATAACACCTAGCAATATGCCAAAGCCGGTGAAAGCTGCGAAAGCAATGTTTCTTCGTCTGATTGCTTTCAAACTTACTCCTCCTTTTCCGGCAGCATTTAATCCATTAAAAAGGCTTAGCTTCGCTAAACGCCTTTAACCTGCTATCGGCGAAGCTTAGCCTTTTTTATGCAGATAGGATAAAATTTATACTTTCCTATCTGCCAAGAACAGCATAGCAGCGCACAAACAAAAAAACATCACCCGAACCGGGTAGTTTGCACGAAAAAGCCCCTACCTTTTTCGGGTAGGGGCTGAATTAATATGATTTTCAGGGGTGTTATTGCAACGGAGCCGTGTCCTCTTTTTTCAGTACGATATCAATAAGCTCCGCGCGGCTTTTTATACCGAATTTGGAATAGATGTTTTTCACATAATACTTGACGGTATTTTCGCTGATAAAAAGCTCGCCGGCAATTGTCCTGTAGGTTTTTCCCTGCAGCAGCAGGGAGGCGACCTGGCTTTCGCGTTCCGATAAATTTCCGAACCTTGCGGCGCTGTCGACCTGATTGGTTTGTTCTTGCGCGGACATTTCGGAAAACACCGAGAGATACGCATGGTCTTTGAGCAGGAAGGAAAGCTGCTTATGCAGAGGAGGCAGAAGGGTCAGCGTCACACAAACCACTGCCAGCGCCAGAAGGGTGGGATTCAGACTATGTATATTCACAGATGTGACAGCATTGCCGATCAGCCCGCCCAGCAGCACGCCCAGTACATTGGCGGAGAGGCCTATACCAAGAATTTTTGCGGGGTTTTTATGGAAGTCCAGCATTTCGCCGAGTATGCTCCACCAAAACAGGTCATACACCCCGAAGGCACCGAGCATCAGCGTATTCACCACAAGATAGCTGACCGTCGAGCGGTCAAGACTCACGAAGCCGATAAAAGAAATCCCAATCATTGCTATGGCTACATAAAGGATATAAGCCCGGTTTATTCGCCGGGGCAGATTCCTCATGACAAAAAGCGCAGCGATATAAGGAATAGCCCAATACCAACTTGTCAGCACTTCAAGATGCGCAAAGGCAGGATTGATCACCTGATACATCAAGCCTGAGTTGATGGTGATAATTACAATAAAAAGGCATAAAAAAACGAGAAGCTTCGCAATGCTCATAGGGCTTTCCTTCTGCTCGGAGGCAGCGGAGGAAGCGGCGTCATGATCCACCGGAAGCTTCAAGGCGAACGCGAACGCGCCCAATAACATAATCATGGAAAATGCCAGTCCCACATGCGGCGATATATGAATGGCCGTCATATTGAGCAATATCATGAGGACATTGGATAAGATCAGCAAATCCGCAACCGTTTTGATTCGCTCGTTTTTCGGCGTACCGCTTTTCAGGTAAAACGCCCAAGCTGCCACGCAGCCTCCGGCCAGAAACGAGCCCGCGATGATTCCAGCAGTCCAAAAAATAGACGGAGGAAAGAAAAAAGCCACAGAAACAAGGATAAAAAATAGATAGGAACATAAAAACAATCGTTTCGCGGCTCTCTTTGTTTTTATAAACAACCCGCACAGTAATAATCCGGCAAAAATAGCTGCAACTCCACAGAAAACCATACCGACAGGGTCAATTTTAAAGGCATTAGTAAGGGAATATAATATTTGGCCTTCGAAAAGAAATGCCAGCATCCATGACGAAAACAACGAATGGAAAACGATGGACAGACTACGTTCGTTCATCTTTTTTATATATAAAGCACTGCGCTGCCCGCGGTCATTTGCCATATATTTGCCTCCATTTCGACCTCTATTGCACTTTTTTCTAATTATACTTCCTGTTTAAAAAAATTTCAATGATAAGAAATGACCCCATCTATCGAGTAAATCAATCGATGTTCGTCGGTAATCCTCCTGCTCCAGAACCCAGATAGTTGTGGAGCTGTGCCGCAAACGTTACCGGGTGTAACTTATCTCTTTCGGTTACAATCCAATGAAATAGTCCATCCATTTCTGCCTTTATCCGTTTTGTTTCTGTTACATATGGTTCTCACTAGGTATCAAGGACTGTAATTATTTCATAAAATAAATATAGAGTAAATTGCACTTGAAAAATATATTCTTCATAATGTTTTAATCTATTCGTTTATATTCTTCTGATGCGTGAGAGGATTATAAGTTGCAAAAAAATGTGTCGACACGCAGCGACAGAATGGAGCTTAGTTTGAATAAATATAAAATATGTGTTTATGCAATATGCAAAAACGAAGAACAATTTGTTGACCGTTGGATGGCTGCTGTTAATGAAGCTGATATGGTTATTGTCACCGATACCGGATCTACCGATTCCACTGTTGAAAAGCTTCGAGCCAGAGGTGCAGTAGTATATACAGAAAAAATACAGCCTTGGAGGTTTGATGTTGCCAGAAACATTGCCATGAACCATATTCCAGAAGACGTGGATATTTGTGTGTCCAATGACCTTGACGAAGTTTTCGAAGCTGGTTGGCGGCAAAAAATTGAAGCGGTGTGGGAACCAAATTGCACACGTGCCAGATACCTTTTTACATGGAGTTATCATGAAGATGGCACGCCAAACAAGCAATTTCCGATGGAGAAAATTCATTGCCGCAAGGGATTCAGTTGGGTACATCCTGTACACGAGGTCCTTGAATACAATGGAACTGATAAGGACCATACGGTTTGGGTTCCGGGTATGGTTTTAAATCACTATCCCGATTTATCAAAATCAAGAAGCCAATACCTACCGTTGTTGAAGTTATCCGTCCAGGAAAACCCTGATGATGATAGGAGTATGTTTTGGCTCGGAAGAGAATACATGTACTATGAGAAATATGATGAGAGTATTTCTACTCTAAAAAGATACTTAAATATGCCAACTGCTACATGGAATGAAGAAAGATGCGCAGCAATGAGATTTATTGCTAAAGGCTATGAAAAAAAAGGCGATTTACACAAGTCTCGAATGTGGCTTTATAAGGCCATTGCTGAATGCCCACATGTTCGTGAGCCATATCTCAATATGGCTCAGCTTGGATATTTGGAAAACGATTGGCCACTTGTAAACCTTATGACAAATGAGGCGCTAAAAATCAATACCAAAACAGGAAGCTATCTTCTAGAGCTGAAGTCTTGGGATTATACCCTATATGACCTTGCCGCAATTAGCAATTATAGACTTGGATTGTACGAAAAGTCATATGAGTATGCAAAAAAAGCTTGTAAAATGGCGCCAGACGATGAGCGTTTAAAAAACAATCTCTATTTAATAAGTCTTAAAGCGAAAGAAGCTTTGGGGTGATAATTTGAATAAGTATAAAGTATGTGTCTATGCCATCTGCAAAAACGAGGCACAGTTTGTTGATAGATGGATAAACTCTATGAATGAGGCAGATCTTATTGTAGTGACTGATACCGGTTCTGATGATGACACTGTGGAAAGACTTCGCGCAAAAGGTGCTATTGTATATGTAAATGAAGTAAAACCTTGGCGGTTTGATGTTGCAAGAAATATTTCGCTGGATCATGTGCCTAAAGATATTGATATTTGTGTATGTACTGACTTAGATGAGCTTTTTGAAAAGGGATGGAGAAAATGTCTTGAGAACGTCTGGACGCCAGACACAAAAATGGCTAATTATTTATACAACTGGAGCTTAAAAGAGGATGGAACACCCGAAGTACAATTCAACTATTTTAAGGTTCATTCGAGGTATGATTACAAATGGAATTATCCGATACATGAATGTCTAAAATATTTAGGAAAACCTCCTGAAAAAAAAGTATTTGCTACAGGCATGGTACTCAATCATTATCCAGACAATACCAAGTCAAGAGGTTCATATCTGCCGTTGTTAGAAATGGCTGTGGAGGAATCCCCCGAAGATGACCGTGTTACTTATTATCTGGGTCGTGAGTACATGTATAAGGGAATGTGGACAAAATGTATTGAAACTCTAAAAAGGCATTTATCCCTGAAATCATCTGTATGGAAAGAGGAACGCTGTGCTTCAATGAGATGGATTGCAAAATCATACTTTGAGCTCTCAAATTATACTGAGGCATATAGCTGGTATTTCAGGGCTGTCGCAGAGTGCCCGCATATGAGAGAACCATATATAGAATGCGCGAAAATGGCGTATAACTTAAAAAATTGGGAAATGGTGTTTTATATGGTGGAGCAAGCCTTAAAAATAAAGCAAAAATCTTCGACATATATTAATATGGGTTATTGTTGGGATCATACGCCAGATGATTTGAAAGCTATAAGTTGTTATTGGCTTGGCATGTATGAAAGATCTCTTAATCACGCAAAAGCAGCACTTTCATTTAGCCCCAAAGATAAGCGACTAATTAATAATTTATTAATAATAGAGAAAAAATGTAAGAATTTGTTCATACATCCACTTTGCACTAGAACCGATTTAAATTTAACACCCTCACTCCACTCTTCATAGTGGAATGAGGGTGTTTTAAGCATCGCTATTATTAGCAGCTAACGTTTATGATTTGTTCCAGCAAGTTGAATAAACTCAGCGGCATACGGATTGTTAGGTTCAACCATACCTGTTGGACCAGTATCTCCAGGCTCTTTCTAAGATACCTCTGTTATAACGATATTAGCTTGAATGAGCGTTGTTGCAAAACCAACAGTATCAGTAGTGTTGTTAACAAGTGTAATAGTTGATGATACGGTACTTACTGTAATTAGGGCACTTCCAACAACCTGCCCTGTAACTAATGGTGATGAACCCGTTACACTTCCTCCGCCATTTAAGTTTATCGCAAAGTTAACGGTTGCAGGTCCTGCTGTACCATCTGTGGCAACCCACCATGATACATAATAGTTTCCCAAAGCGGTTACAGTAAACTCTCCTGTTCCTGTATTGTAGCTTATAGCAGCACTTTGATTATTTATTACTGTATCAAATATTACATTTTCTCCATTAACAATAGTTCCTCCACTACTGCCAACGAGTTGTGCTTGAATACCCCCTAATAGGACTGCTGGGCCTGTAGCTCCAGCTGGGCCGGTATCACCTGTGGCTCCGGTTGGACCAGTGGGTTCTCTTGAATATTTATGGATATTTATGGACATTTATGGATATTTATGGACATATATCTATAGTTCCTTGTTCAAACCTTTTATATCAGCGGCAGCCAAAAACAGCTTTCTAAAGGCAAGACAGGTGCCGGTGTTATTGTTGTCCTATATCCTACTATAAAACTGATTGGATTTGTTGCTGATGCCCAGCCTACATCAAAAAACTCGTTGACAATGGTATTGTTGGAGCTAAAAACAGAGGTACTTCCAACAGAACTTGAATCAATTCCAATCAGCCCTTTGCCGTCCGTATTTTGAACACTGTTTCCTATAACCTCAATAAACTTGAATATATCAAGGTCTGCATTAAACAGCAAGACTGGTGCGTTATCATCATTTATAGTGGTATTGTTATTGATATACAATTCAAAATCCATTCCGACAAATTCTTCGATTAACAAAAGGTGCCTTAAAGTAAATGGAGAAGTCAATTGAGTATTATTGCTAATTATCAGCTTGCCTTGAAGGGTGCCCAAATTGACAGTAATATTGGTAATAATTATAAAACTGCATCTTACTGCTCCTGAGTCGGATACAAAGGTATTATTATCGATAATACTTACTCCTGATGTGGAAGATATCAGGATATAACGGTAATTGTTATTGGATGCAGCTAGAGGTGCGTAGTTGAATGTGCAATTGGTTATTTGAAACTCAGTTGCCTTAATTCCTATTCCGAACTCGCATACTGAAATTTCACAGTTATTAATATAGATACCTGCAGCCGCCAGATTATTAATATTAATTACAGTTTCTGTCGATAGTACGGATGGAAAGTTCTGAACTATCTTCATATCCTGAATAACAACATCAGAAACTGTTATATTGAACATGTTGACTACTGCGGGTGTTGTAGTAATAACTGTAGTAGCTGCTGAACCTTGACCTTCAATTGTAACAGATTTATTAACATTGATTGTTGATGTAATTATAAAAGTTTCTGCATCGAGCAACAATCTGTCTCCATTGTTCGCAGCTATAATGGCATCCTGTATAGTAGTGAAGGGCTGGGTGGAACCTACAAGCAGTGTGTTTCCTGTTGGAGGCGGAACTGGCCTTATATCTGGCGGAACTGGTTGTTCAAGCTTTAAGAAGGTTTCTCCAGTAGTTAGATCAATATAGATATCTCCAGTTTCTCCTACAGCACAAGTAGGGGCACCAACTCCAGTTAAAACAATAGTACCTGTGGCTCCGGTTGGGCCAGTATCACCTGTAGCTCCGGTTGGTCCGGTATCACCTGTGGCTCCAGTTGGTCCGGTATCACCGGTGGCTCCAGCTGGGCCAGCAGGACCAGTATCGCCAGTCGGGCCTGTTGGGCCAGTCGGACCTGTTGGGCCAGTCGGACCTGTTGGGCCAGTCGGACCAGTATGACATTTCTTGTCGTCATCATCGTAAAAATAGTCTACATCATCAATCTCTTCTCCGTAGTAACCATGCTCTTTGAAGTAATCATTATCGTCGTCATTGTGGAAATCTTTTCTAAAATGTTTTTTTTCTCTTCATTCAAGGGCATTCGTTCCCCCTTTACGAGTTTGTTTTATAGTGTTCCTTCTATATACATGATACATGGGTTATTCTATACCCTATGCCTAAAAAAGGAGTTCACATTTGTCAACTCCTTTTAGGATTGAAGGGAGGGATATTACTGAACTCATTCAGCGGTTTTTCGTACCCGAAACGCGGTTCAAGTATGCCATTCTACTTTCTTCTATGCGATTTGCATGATAACAAGGTGCGCTGAAACAGGCTCTGTTCCTCCAGCGAGAGGAGTGATGGTTAGTGCTGTGGATTCGCTAACCGGATTTCGTACAGTGAGGATTGAATTGATGACTGTCGTTTGCACAAGAGCCATTCCTACTAACTGAGAAGTACCTGTTGCTCGCCCGACCACAGTATAGGCTAATTCAACGGCTCCCCCTCCAGAATCGAGAGTTAACACCAGTTGACCTGCTTCGTCGACACTCACCTGAAATAATACCTGATAAGTGCCAATTGCAGACAAGTTAAATGTGCTGGGACCAGTACGGACAATAGCAGCCCCACTAGTAGGTCCATCCTGCGGAAAGTCTACGTCTGTACCAGGAGCAACTGTTGCTGCATTATCAGGTGGCATCAACGCATAAAAATCTGCAAAGTTTAATACTCCTCCAGTTGGGCCGGTATCACCGGTGGCTCCGGTTGGGCCGGTATCACCTGTAGGTCCGATTGGTCCAGTATCGCCTGTGGCTCCGGTTGGGCCAGTATCGCCTGTTACTCCAGCTGGACCAATATCGCCTGTGTCGCCAGTCGGGCCAGCAGGACCTGTGTCGCCAGTCGGGCCTGTTGGGCCAGTGTCGCCTGTAGCTCCGGTTGGGCCGGTATCGCCTGTGGCTCCAACTGGGCCTATATCACCTGTAGGTCCGATTGGGCCGGTATCACCGGTGGCTCCGGTTGGGCCAGTATCGCCTGTGGCTCCGGTTGGGCCAGTATCGCCTGTTACTCCAGCTGGACCGATATCGCCTGTGTCGCCAGTCGGGCCAGCAGGACCTGTGTCGCCAGTCGGGCCTGTTGGGCCAGTATCGCCAGTCGGGCAAGTTGGGCAAGTTGGACACTTCTTATCGTCATCATCGCAAAAATCGTCTACATCATCAATCTCTTCCTCGTAGTAACTATGCTCTTTGAAGTAATCATTATCGTCGTCATTGGGGAAATCTTCTCTAAAATATTTTTTTCCCTCTTCATGCATAGGGCATTCGTTACCTCCTTTACTAGTTTCTTAATGTAGTGTTCCTTCTATAATACTATGTTTCGTAAACATAAACTGATACAACTTATACCCACAGATTCACTGTTTCCTTCTTCGGATAAGTCCCTTCCCATGCTTGGGCGCACAAAAACGGCAAGAGTCGTTCGACTCTTGCCCGTTCTAATAATCATTTTGGTGGAGACAAGCGGGATCGAACCGCTGACCTCTTGGATGCCATTCAAGCGCTCTCGCGACATGTGCAATTTACGCACCCTTAAATTCCTCGATTAGGTTCATTAAAACAGAGTTCAGAGCCTCCAGACTTTTATCCACCTCATCCAGTGAAATAAAATCATTCGAGTTAAAAACATAAATGTTCTGCATCTTAATAAATTCTCGCCTGAAATCTTCATTATCCATTGCCTGTGAAAGATAAGTAAATTCTACAAATGACTTGTTGGCCTTTTATAAGATATCATCTGTAACAACAACTTTGGGTTGTTGAGCATTGCCTGTACGCGCTTCTGCTGTAAAAGAACGGCAATATCATAGAGATGTTTGGCCACATCAAAGTACTCCTGCCGCTGGTAATAGAACTCAGCAGCAAAGACCTTGTCAACAAATATTCGCTCCAATTTAATGGTTATAATCGAAAAGCTACATACATCGTAAACTGAGCCTAATATTTGTTTCTGTTCTTCTGTTGCCTGCTCATAAATGAGTGGAGAATTTGCCAGTCAATGCTTGCATAAAGCTGGTGGAAAGATGCAGCGATATTATGGTACAATATCGTTAAACAGGAATTTATTGAGCAGATAGCCATAATAAAAAGCACAAAAAATTAATCTTAGGTAAATTGTCGGAGGTTTATAAATGAACAAAATGATTAAGATTAGGAATGAAGAAGAAACAGATTATGAGAGAGTAGAAGAAATCACAAGGAAAGCTTTTTGGAATTTATATATTCCGGGGTGCATTGAACACTATTTAGTTCATGTTATGCGATCCCACAAAGACTTTCTTCCGGAGTTGGATCTGGTGATTGAAGTTGATAATCGCATCATCGGGAATATCATGTATACGAAAACAAAACTAATTGATGAGTCTGGGGAAGAAAAAGACATCCTTACTTTCGGTCCAGTTTGCATTTTGCCAGAATATCAGAGAAAGGGGTATGGAAAAAAACTAATGGAGTATTCCTTTGAACAGGCGGCCGCACTTGATTATGATGTGATTGTAATATTTGGAAATCCGAATAATTATGTAAGCCACGGTTTTAAGAGTTGCAAAAAGTACAATGTCCGTCTTGAAAATGGGACATATCCGGCGGCAATGATGGTAAAAGAACTCAAACCAGATGTCTTGGACGGAAGAAAATGGGTTTACTATCAAAGTCCTGTATTTGAGATAGACGAACAAGAAGCTGGGCGCTTTGACGAGCGTTTGGAAAGCCTGGAGAAAAAATACCAGCCAAGTCAGGAAGAATTTTATATTAACAGCCATTCTATTATACAGTGAGTGTCCTTTAGTGTTATAAGGATAAGCTACAGCTTTCAATTTGTTGAGCAGGCCGACTCCATAAAAAGGGATTCGGCAACGGTATCCCCTGTTCAGTCTGCTATCAAATAAATTGAGGAAGGAAAATATTATGCTTACTTTAGATGATTTAATAAACTCCGACCGGTGCCCGGCACCGTATGAGCCAGGAGAGGAGCTTTGGAACGATCCTCATATTTCAAAAAAGATGCTTGAGGCACATCTCTCACCCGATACCGATGCCGCAAGCTATAAGCCGGAAAAAATTCAGGCAATCTGTGGATATCTAATTCGGGCAATGGGTCTTAAAAACGAAGAATCGATTGTAGACCTTGGATGCGGCCCTGGGCTTTACTGTTCGCGACTTGTTCAAAAGGGCTTTTACCTGACCGGAATAGATAGGTCGGAAACCTCAATCTGTTATGCCAGAAATTATAACCACGACGAACATGCAAATTATATTCTGGCAAGTTACCTGAATCCGTTTGGGTTAAATCAATTTGACGCAGCTTTGATGATTTCACAGGACTATGGCGTTCTCAGCCCGGAAAACAGGAAAATGTTGCTTGGCAACATCCGCAATGCCCTTAAACCGAACGGATATTTTGCTTTTGACGTTTCCAGTATGACTGCTTTTCAGAATAGGATAAATGGTGCCGCTTCCAAATGGTATGCGTCCGGGCCGGGATTCTGGAGACCCCATAAGCACTTTGTTCTGGAGAAAACGATTATTTATCCGGATATTCCCACACTGTGCGACTTTGTAGTTGTAGTCGACTCCGGTATAAAGACATATCATATCTATCAGTCTTTCTTTTCACCTGAGTCCATCCATTCAGAACTCAAAGAAAACGGTTTTCGAGCAGAAGCAATTCTATCAAATCTACGCGGTGATAAATACAATGCAGTTTCACCAGAGATAGGCGTTATTTGTAAAAAAACCTAAAATATTTGCTTGTTCAGCATACCGGGGCAGCCTTACACGAAAGAAAAAACAGCGATTGTCTCGCGAATCATGCAGCTTTACGCACCCTCAAAACATTTGTCCGATGGCACATACTACCTTCTCTATTAACACTACACACTCCACATGCCTTAAGTGTACAATAATAATGCCGTTTAAACCTTGTAGCCCCTTGTTCCAGAGTTATACAGTGAGTTCTATCTATTTAAGGATGGAAGTATCCATTTGGGCTACTCCAGGGCTACTTAATCACATATTTCTACAGGGTTCTACATACCCTTCTGTTCCGTTTACCCGAATTCGCTGCCCATCCTGGATCAGCTTGGTGGCATCATTAACTCCAACAACAGCGGGGAGACCGTATTCTCTAGCAATAACAGCTCCGTGGGTCATCATACCGCCCACTTCCGTCACCAGGCCTTTGACGGATACAAACAACGGTGTCCAGCCAGGGTCAGTGAATTTGGTGACCAAAATATCATCTTCCTCTATAATGGCGTCCTCCAGTTTTAAAACGACCCGTGCCCGGCCCTCTATGATACCTGTTGAAACAGGAATACCCGCCAAAGCGCCCTGGGGGATATTTTCGGTGTTGTATTCACCTGATATAACCTCTCCCTCGGATGTCATCAAGCGCGGCGGTGTCAGTTTCTCATAGAACTCATATTCCGCTTTTCGCTTGGTTATAATGCCGTAATCCAACCGGTTTGTTTTAACTGCCTCCCGAAGTTCCTCAAAGGTCAGGTAATAGATGTCCTCCTTCTTCCGGATAACCCCATTTTGCGCGAGCTTTCCAGCGTCTCTCAACAGTGCCTGCTTATAAATGTAGTTACGTTGCATAATGGTATATTTGGGATATTCCCGGTAGCCAATCAAATTGCGCAAAATTCTGACCATCTTCTTAGTCTTTTTTGACTTTCTTCTGCCGCCGGGCAATTGCTCCAGGCGGCTTAAGAGCTCCTGTTCCTTATGCTTCGCTTCCTTAAGCCCCTGCTCAACTTTAATACTGTGGGAATTGGGCTCAAAGTTTCTGATGTTGCTGAGGATCATGGGAATGAGCGCGGTCGGCTGTTCGCTCCAACGGGGCCTGGTGATATCGATCTCGCCGGAACAACGCATGCCGTATTTTTCAAGGTACGGCTGTATGGATTTGCTGACAGTCTCGCCGCCTTCCAACCTGGCCAGGTCCTCAAAAAATGTCTCGTCACTGGCATGATGCAAATATTCAATTACGGCTGGATATTTCCGGACAGCATCGGCTACATCCAAAAGTTCAAGCCCCATTTCGGATGTAACGTTGTTGTCTACAGATTGAGAGAGTACGGTGACTGCACCTTTTTCGCCCAGCCATTTTTCCATTTTCTTTTTGGTCCAATTTGCTGCCAGCATCCCGACCAGCCATGCTGCCATGCTTTTGGGATCAACCATGATTTTCATTAATTGCTTATAGTCCTGTAAAATAAAATCAAACAGTTCATCTCCTGATACATTCGCGATCCTTTGCTGCAGATCCCTGATAGACTCCTCGTTGCGGGACATGATATTTTTAATAAGCGAAGGGTCGTTTTTAAGGTAGACCTTTATGGCCTCAATGGGTAGTCGCCAGGTTAGTCCCTCTTGACCGCCCAAGCGGAGTACTCTCTTCCCCCGCGGCAAAGTCTTTATAAATTGTTTTCGCTTAAACAAATTTAACATGGCGTTTTTTATCAAAAGATCGAATCCACCAAACATTTTCAATGCAAATCTTCTCCCCGCCCGTGAGGCAAGATCATGAGTGAAATCGTAAAATAACCTTCCACCGGCTTGGCGCAGTGTATGATCTTTGAGAAAAATCTGATACATGGACATTCCCAATGGTTTGATGGGTTCGGTCATCATCTGCTGGTGGCCGAAGGATATATAAACACGGTTTTTTCCATCGTTTACATCCGGTACGGGGTATAAGGTGGTGATGGGGCGGCTCTGGACGATATAGAAGGTATGTTCATCAAGACACCATTCAATGTCCTGAGGCGAGCCAAAGTAGGCTTCGATCTTTCTGCCCAGGCCTTCCAGCTGTATAATCTGCTCGTCTGTCAGGGTCTGCTCATTCTGCTGCTGTGGCTCAATCTCCCGTTTCTGGGTGCCTCCATTTTCCAGGGCATAGATAACCAGCTTTTTGGTGGATATCTTTTTGTCAATAATCCTGCCTTCCCGCAATTTATAAATATCAGCATTGACCAGGCCGGAGACCAGTGCCTCACCAAGACCGAAGCCGGCGTCGATGGACAGCACTTTGCGGTTGTATGTGACGGGATCGGCTGTAAACATAATCCCCGCTGCTTGGGGAAAAACCATCCTCTGTACGACCACAGACAGATAGACCTTGCTGTGGTCGAAACCGTTTTGCATGCGGTAGGTTACGGCACGGTCGCTAAACAGCGACGCCCAGCACTTGCTGATATGCTTAAGAATGGTATCTTTTCCTATAATGTTCAAATATGTATCCTGCTGACCGGCAAATGAGGCGGTAGGTAGGTCTTCTGCGGTGGCGCTGGAACGCACTGCATAGGCATTCTTTTCGCCGAGTAAAGTGATGTACTGATTGATTTGCTCTTCGATTTCTTTAGCAATAGCGGTCTCTTCAATAACCGCGCGGATCTTAGCGCTGATCTGCCTAATCTTTTCCAGCTCGCCTTGTTGGAGAAGAGATAACTGATCCAGAAGCCGGTTAAGTTCTTGATTGCCCTCTATTATTCTTTTATAGGCTTCAGTAGAAACGCAAAAACCCTCTGGTACACCAATCCCTTCAATCTTGGACAGTTCCCCCAGGTTGGTGCCCTTACCGCCGACGATGGAAAGCTTAGTTTTATCAATCTCGTTAAAACCAAGTACATATGAACTCATATTTTACCCCCCTTAAATTTAATGTCCCTACCAATGAATTAGCAATGTTCAATTAATCCTGATGGACAACAATACCTTGCTTGATTATTTGAACTGCACTCTCCACTTTCTTTAAATATAGGTTCTCGTCAAACCCGGAGTACAAATATTCATTATAAACGTAGATGTGAATCAATTTGATAAGCACTCCGGAGTCGATTTCCGGCTTGATAAGGCCGCGCTGTTTGTCACGCTCGATCATTTCGATGTGTTTTTGGGAGGATGCTTTTAGGAGCTGGAAGGTGAATGCGCTGTTATCAACCACCATCAATACGCCTATTTTGGTATAGTCCGGTCTTTGTTTGCCCAATTTAAGGGTATCTTTGGCTCTTTGGATAATGGTTTCCAGAAAGCCGGCATCGGGGTTTAAGGCTTCTCTGTCTCCTAGAATTTCATGTGACTCCTTTGAGATTTTTTCCACCATATAAAGATAGATATCTTCCTTGTCGGCAAAATATTGATAGAAACTTCCCTTAGGTATACCTGCATTCTTGATGATCTGGTTGATGGATGCATCGCTGAAACGCCGTTTTGAAAATTCCTGTACGGCAGCATCAAATATTCTTTCTTTTTTATCATCACTCAAATTAAAGAAAGTACTTTTAGGCAAGTTGTTTTCCTCCTTTAGCGACTGGAAAGTCATATGTAAAATAATATCTTATTCCAGTATCGCATGACCAGGTGGTCATATGTTAATTATAGTAGATGACCACCTGGTCATAACGTCAAGCATTATTTCCAAGAAAATTCTATTCTATGTTTAATTCACAATATATAACTGAGTGCCTCCACTTGGTTACGGGTAGTCAATATATAGAGAAGACTGAATTCTGGATTCTATGCACATTCTGAGTGGTATATCAGCTATCTGGACCGTACTCCGAGGATTGGGCCGGGCCGCGCAACGCACTAAAATCCAATTTTTCTCCGCATGTACAAATGCAAATTAAAAAACCATCAGCGCCAAAGCTGATGGTTTTAATTTGCATTTGGTGGAGACAAGCGGGATCGAACCGCTGACCTCTTGACTGCCATTCAAGCGCTCTCGCGAATCATGCAGCTTACGCACCCTTTTTTAAAATGGCAATTCTTCGTCCTTTTCATCATCTTCATTTTTGTTTTGATGATTTACCAATGTTTTCAGGGGCAAAAATATTTTTCAAGCTCTTATTCTGTCACAAATTCTACAATAATGCCCCATTATTAGACTCCCTATAACTGCATCCCCATCTCACTGTCCAGCTTTGGTATTGGTATGTGCAAGAGTCGCATGATTTCCTTTTGTGACTCGATTACCCGCTCTGCGATAAACTGTTCAAAAGATTTTTCATCTCTATGGGCCTTTTCAAGAAGTTCAATGTATTCATGCCTAAGCACCGGAGGAATTACAGCCAATAAGTATCCGTCCTGTATCAGAGACGTATTCATAATGAGTCTGGCAATTCTTCCATTTCCATCTTTAAACGGATGGATAAATACAAATCTTTTGTGGAGCTGGGCCGCAAACGTTACCGGGTGTAACTTATCTCTATCGGTCACTATCCAATGAAATAATCCATCCATTTCTGCCTTTATCCCTTTTGTTTCTGTTACAGGATATTTAGAACCACTGATAAACACATCCATATCACGGTATTCTCCTGCATATTCCTTTTCTATACTCTCATAGAACATTTGATGCATCGTAAGGACATCTTTTTCTGTGATAGTTCTATTTTTAAGCAGTGTAAACATGAAATCATAGGCTTTGGCGTGACCAATTGCCTCAAAGGTATAACGCAAGGGTTTGCCTCCAACAGTCAAACCATCCTCAAGCAGCACTTTGGTTTCACTTTCCGTAAGAGTATTCCCTTCTAGAGCATTGGATGACCAAGTGAGGCCAATACGATAGTAATCTTTGAGTTGTGTCAGCATCTGACCCTCGAAGGGTCTGCGCTGATCTATGGTAATTTTATATAAGTCAAGTAATCTGTATAAATCCATTTTTTCACCTTTTTTATTCTATATTCTTGAGTAAACATGGGCGTTACCGCCCATGCTCCTCGACGGAACCGTACGTGCCCTATTAAGGCATACGGCTCTTCACATCATATTCATTCATCTATAGAATAAGCTTACTTTTATCGTCGGTTCTAATAACGGAAAAGTTTTCAGCAGTCCATTGAAGAATGTATCAAGCGTGTAACTTCTTCTTTGACTTCTTCTATTAAGCCATTTAAACAACAGCCACTTGACTACATTTTGATAACTTTTCACACCTCTTGTATTATCAGTTACCCCATAATACTGATAGTGCCCCCTAATTTCTGGTTAATCTTCTTAATCAGTTCACCTACAGGCATTACTCGATTATTCCTAATCCATTCTTTCATTGTCTTGACTTTGCTTCGAAATTTCTTCTTACTCGTCTTAACCTTACAGCGAAAGAATCCTTTCTTACCATCTTCACTACAGTAAAATGTAAATCCTAGAAAGTCAAAAGTTTCGGGTTTCCCTAATCCTCGCTTTGCTCTGTTTTGCTTGGCAAATCTCCCGAATTCCAATATCTTGGTTTTCTCTAGGGCTAATTCTAGACCAAATTTCTTAAATCTCTCGATTAACCTTTGATAAAATTCTTCTGCTTCCCATTTGTTTTGAAAACAACATACAAAGTCATCGCAGTACCTGATTAAATACGCTTCGCCTTGACACTACCAATTTATCTTCATAGCACGATATCCCTAATGGCCTCATATTGTTGCTTCCGTCTTTTGGAATATACACTCTTCTTATAGGTTCTGGCTTATAGCTTCCGTTTTTCATTCGTTTTACCAAATGTTCTACGTTGGCTTTTAGGTTGACAGAATAATCTTCCTTTGCCACTCCATCAATTCCCTTGGCTTTCTTCCCATCAATTCCTTTATGGCTGGCAATCAGCGTCGTTTCATTGATGTATGCGGCGAGGTTTTGAACCTTTCCATCCAACCTAGCCTTTTCTATGTTGAATTGTATTCCAAGTAACTCGTTAATAATGTTCTTCAGCTCTCCTGTCTGCACCATCTCACGTTTACTTGAAGCTATGTTGTGCTAACCCCTTCCCTCCATCTGCTTTCACAGACTTCTGCGGTACTATGGGTTAGTCGGATTTCCTATAATGCTTTTGCTTATCTTGCTCGTTTCCTTACTTGACTTCGCATACTGCTTCTCAGACATTATAGGACCTCAGCTGTTCTATTAGCATACTTATCATCAAACTCGCCAAGCCCTCAGACCCCGGAAGAGTCATGCAATTCTCACCATTACGATTTGCATAATCTTGTCTGCTACCACGATAATGGCATCGACCTCTTCGTTTAGATAATAATTTCGTGGCTCAATAGCTTCACTTTCGTTTCGGCTCGTTTGCTCCCCGCCCTACGCTTAAACCTAATGTTACCATTTCGGCTCCAAGGACTAGGTACAGGCTACTGGTTAGGTATTACCTGATAGGATTTCCCTACTATATGTTAATAACTTACTAATGAAAACAGAATTACTTCCATTTTCAAGAGAAAACATCACGCCTTAGCGTGCTGCTTCGCAGCTCGCACTATCGGCTAATTATACTATAAAATTTTCCATTTAACTACCTAAGATTGACTATTCTTGCCACCGAACTTAATTCTTTGTCCTCAATAAGTTCACTGACAATAGCAAAACTTTCTTCAATTACTCCTGCGACTATACCGACACCCTATATGTTAGGATAGTTGTTGTGTAGATGATTGCTCATGAAATCTATGTTTGTCTGCAAAGAGAGCATTTTTTACATCCTAAATCATATACTCTAATTCTTTCAGATATGATAATTATACCATATTTTTTGAAAAAACGGCAAAGATATATAATACCTGGTATACAGCAAAAAAACCTGTAATCACGTAGATTACAAGGTTTGTTTTCTTTGGTGGAGACAAGCGGGATCGAACCGCTGACCTCTTGAATGCCATTCAGAACAGGAGGTTCTCATCCGGTCCACCTTTTTAGATTTAATCCGCAAAATGCTGAATTATCAGGGCTCCCCGGCCTGGTGTATATTATTCTGTCCATGTAATATGATGCTTTCCGAAAGATTCCGTGAACAGAATGTGAACTAGTGGTGATCAATATTTCGAGGTTTAGGGTAAGATATCCTAGACCTCAAATCTCATGTTACCCTACATTGATGAACTACTATAAGCAAAGGGCATATTTAGTTTGTAAAAATGACTAAAATTTTCATTAAAAGAAAATAACTATTCATAATTTAATCATCAAGAGTATAATTAAGACTTCGACCTGACCCCGGTTGATAATCCGATCTCTGGGGGAGTCGTCAGATAATATGAGGGTCCCCCTAAAAGCATACCAGTCTTAATGAGAAAAATCGAACCCCTTAAATGGCCTGAGCCATTGCCGCAGAAGCAAACTCAGCCGGTGTCATGTTTGTTAGTCCACTATGTGGTCTGAATAAATTATAGTCATTTCTCCACTTTTCTATCTTGTTTCTGGCGTGTTCCAGAGACATGAACCAGTTTACATTTAGACATTCATCCCTTAGGCTGCCGTTGAAGGACTCAATATGAGCATTATCCGTCGGTTTCCCTGGCCTGGATTATTCGAGCTGGACATGATTTAGATAGGCCCAGGCATCAAGTGATCGTGAAATGAACTCAGGCCCGTTATCAACTTTTATCTTCTTCGGCAAGCCCGTCTTTTGAGCCAGGTTACTTAAGGTATTAGCGACGTACTCTCCTTTTATAGACTTGTCCACATAAATGGCCAAACACTCTCTGCTAAAGGTGTCGATCATCGTTAATGCTCGAAATTTCTTCCCGTCAAAAAGCTGGTCAGAAACAAAATCCATAGCCCAGCATTCATTAACTGCTGTAGCTAAAGCCTTGTCCGGCACCCTGGGTGCGCTAATTTTTTTTCTTGGACTTATTTCTTAAATTGAGACCTTCTTCTTTATAGATGCGATAGACCCTTTTATGGTTAATTTTCTCACGCAGTAAAAGAATATGTATACGCTTAGAACCGAACCCGGCTTGCAGCTATTTCCTTGATTCTCATACGTAAAAACGCCTGCTCATCCTTTATCGGCCTTCTGCGATAACCGGCTCTGTTGATTTTTAGCACCCTACAGGCCCGACGTTCACTAACCTCAAATGCACTTTGAAGATAGACAACAATGTCCCTCTTGGCGGCAGGCTTTAAAACTTTTTTGACAGGACATCCTTGAGCATTATTTTTGTAGAACGCCATTTTAAATTCCTGAGAATCGCCCAATTGACTGCAAATTAATTTCTGTTTCCCTTACCCATATCTGATTTGTCTATGCCGTAGATTACGGCATTTTTTTGTCTGTTATTTCTTGACCTTTATGTACATAGTCACTTATAGTTATCCATGTAAATAAAAAGAGAAAGAGCCTCTCCTTTGCACAGTCAGACTCTTTCTCATATCCGTCCATGTCCCTGATACTTAGTATTCAGGGTACATGGATTAACCATACGACAGAGGTACGAAACCCCTGAGGTGAGGTATAATATTATGATAAGAGTTTTTGAACTGTTCTGCAAGTTAAATGTGATAAATCTTTCCGCTGAGGATCTTTTTCTTCAATCCATGGCCAAAGTCCATCTACATGACCACAAATGCCCTTTTTGTTTAGCGGAACATCCCGATTGGAAAAAACATGCTGTTTATGAGCGCTACCTAATTTCTTTTGAAAGTGGCCGTAATATCTCATTCCTGATTACTATTGTCAGATACAAATGTTCGTCCTGCGGGCACACCCATGCGATACTTCCGGAATTTATTATCCCGTATCAATCCTACAGCCTCCTTTTCATTCTTTCAGTCATGAGGAATTATTATATCGGTTCTCTTACTGTAGCGGACATCTGTGAAAAATATGATATTGCCGTTTCTACTCTATACTCATGGAAAGAACTTTTTCTCAGGCACAAGAAGGTCTGGCTTGGTCTCCTTGATGATGCCTGCACATCATCTCTTCAGTTTCTGGATTGCCTCTTTAGAAACCATCTGCGTACCCTCAAAGAGTTTTTTATCATGGCAGGTGTTTCCTTCCTCCAAAGCCCATCCCATATAAAAAAGGCATATTTCACCCCGACATGATCCTTCTGCATTTTTGCATTCCATTATTCACATAACAGCGGAATTCATTTCCATTCCTGCCCCTGTTATGATGTCGGAGGAGGTGATTTATGTCGTGAACGATACTTTTAACGACAAATCTTACAACGAAGCCGTGAAAATCGCCCATCTGCGCTTTGCAGTCATAGCTCCTGTCATCCAGGGGCTGTTTACTGAACCCACCAAAACGGCCTACTACAAAAAGGTGGTAGAAAAACCACTAAAAATTCCGGATGGTAAGGAAGTGTTTTTTAACTATAACACGTTTGAAAAATGGGAGGCCCGCTATAAAAGGAACGGGATGGACGGGCTCATGCCGAAGCGTCGCTCCGATGCAGGAGTATCCCGTGCCCTTCCAGATACTGCCATAGCTGAGATATTCCGACTGAAGCAGCAGTTCTCGCGCATTAATGCAACTCTCATTTATTCAAAACTTATTGCCGACGGCTTTATTAAACAGTCTGAAGTATCCCTCTCTGCCGTTCAACGATTCATTAAGAAGAACGACCTCTCGTATACATCTGCATCTACAATAAAGGTTACGCCCCTTATCTAGGTCAAACAGCACATAGAATCGATAGGGAAGCTGTTCCGCAGTAACTTCCCCAAGGTAAACTACTGTTGATAGTTGTCTTGCCTTTGTGTTTACCAGAGCTATTTTCTTTTAAGCTTAGACCAGCCAGTTTCTGTATCTGCTTCGGATGCTCAAATCTACTAATATCACCAACTTCTGCTATGAAACCTGCCGCTGTAACTAGGCCAATACCCTTTATTTTAAGCATTTCGAGCATTCCTGGTATTTGATACGCAAGTTGCTCAATCATAAGCATTGTCCGCTCGTACTGCCGCATTCTCATTTCGTAGTCTTCAATCAATATTGCAAGGTCATTCTCTGCAGCAACCAGCCCTTCTCTCACTCCAACTGATGTCCTGGCAGCCTCTATCAGCGCAATTGCTCGCTTCCTTCCTACTGCTCTCAGCTTATCTTGCTTCCACCTGGCTATAATGCCTTCTATACCTTTTTCAATTAGCTTGGCAGGTGTTGAGAACTCTTTTAATATTATCAATGAGGCTTTTCCTTCCCAGTCACCAAATACTCTGTTAAATTCAGGGAAGTATATACTAATCCACCGCTTTACGCGGTTTCTTATTACGTTTAGTTGCTTCACTATCTGCCAGCGTGTTTCCATGGCCGTCCTTAATTCGCTATATATTCCTTCCGGTATATAGGGCTCCATGTATCGGCCATCTTTTACAAGCATCGCTATGGTCTTTGGGTCTTTACGATCATTCTTGGTTGGACTATTGTCATCCAGTTCTTTACTCCGCTTTACATGAAACGGATTCACCAGTACTATTTTCATTCCGTGATCCTTAAGATACGGAGCAATGTTGAACCAATAATGACCCGTCGGTTCCATGCCGACCATTACTTTATGTTTGTTGTTCTTGTCTTTGATTTCCTCGGCCCATGAGACGAATTCTTTAAATCCCTCGGCATCGTTACTGAATTTGATCACCTTAGCCAATTCAATTCCTCTCTGGTCAAAAGCTCTTGCATAATGTGTTTCGCTGGCAATATCCACGCCGACAATTAAAGTTCCTTCTGTGACTTGCAGAATCTTTTCATTTTGGTTATACTTCATGTTGAGTACCTCCTCTGTTATTTAAGGGTCGCTTCGCGAAAGCTGACACCTCGTATGTTAACAGGAGGTACTCTTTTTTTCAAATCTCATTTTATTTCATTACAGGAATGCTCCTAATATTTCTACTTTTCCAATGTATCATAGAATTATTTACATCTTGAAGAATAAACGATACCTTTATTTAACTTGCGTTTTTTATTTGTTATTGGTTCTTCGAAAATCGTAAATTCGTTAAGAATCAAACACCCAATTAGAGTATCTTCTTTAAAAACTATATTTGGAAATGTTTTGGTTAACATATCTAAAAACTCTTTTAATAAGTATGCATTTAGATCATTCTGTGGACTAGATTCTTGTTTTTTTAGACCATTCTGTAATCCATATTCCTCCAAGGCCTCTTTTACTGTGCATCTTTTAGCTTCATATAGAGTTCCTTCGGCGAAGTCCCAATCCGACTGCCCTAATCTAATTATGTCACTATAATTAATTTTATCTAGATCTGGAAGCCAATAAGGTGTGAAATAATTCGCAGATTTCATATCATTTTCTTTAAGATTTGTAAGCCATATAAAGTTAGTTATAGGAACATATGCTGCAATATAATTATCATTTAACATGGACTTTTCCCCCTTAGAAGTAAATTGTTTAAGCCACTCTAAAGTGGCAATAAGTTGACGGAATTGCCTGACCGGAGGTTGACGAATAAATTGACCGTTGTCCACTAGAGGTTAAAAATGTTAATATGACAATAAAACGGAACAACGGGGGAAAAAGATATGGAAAAGTACAAAAAAGCAGATGAGAAGATTGCGTCAGGCTATCAATATTTCTCAAGTGACGAAACAGCAAAAGCCTGCGATGTATTGCTTGATGCCTGGGAAGATATCAAAGCCATAATGGCAGAAGACCAGGTTAGAGACTTAACTGAACTGGAAGAAAAATATCAATGGACCGGGTTTCTGTTCAATTATGTGCAGGACCTTGAGGAGCAGTTACATAATGCCTGTACTGAAAACGAGCAATACCTGCCAAAGAGAATTAGATACTGTGAGGAATTGCTCAAGGTTTGTGGTGATAAGGACGAGCTGTTAATTGAGAATACCCGAAGGGCAATAGCGGAATCACATTATGCGCTTGGCAACGAGCAGGAGTGTAATCGTTTATACAGTAAGTGGCTGACAAGTGACCCTACCTGGGGCTGGGGGTATATCGGTTGGTCGGACTGTTACCATTATGGGACTAAGAAAATGGCAGCCAACTACGTAAAGGCTGAAGAGATAATCAGTAAAGCCTTAGAAGAAAAAGATGTAAAAGATAGAGCTGACGTAGTAGATAGAGCGATTGAAATATACGATGTATTGGAAAACAAGCAGAAGGTAGCAGAACTGAAAAAAGAGCTTGTGGAATTAACAAGAACCGCAAGAAGTAAAGCAGCAGTGAATGTTCCGGTAAATGTGATAAAGATAGGCCGAAATGATCCCTGCCCCTGTGGCAGTGGTAAGAAATACAAGAAATGCTGCGGTAAGTAAGCTTATGATAAGCATCGCAAAGTACCGGTTGATTTGGGATAAGGATAGCAGCAATAAATATTACGTTAAAAGCGAAGAAATTAGCATTTGCCCTATATGTGGAAATCCAGAACTTAAGGTAATCGGCAGTAGAAATCGCGGTGCCTTAAAGGGTGACGGAGAAGCAATAATCCTGGTAATACGTCGGCTTAGATGTTTGGGTTGCAGGCAGATACATCATGAACTGCCGGACATGTTAGTGCCCTACAAAAGATATTCCAGCGGGGTTATTGAAGCAATCGTTAATGATGTAAGCGATGAAGTTTCCTGTGAAAACAGCAGCATATACCGGATAAAACGTTGGTTTCGGGAAATTTCAGGATACATTGCAGGCTGCCTCGGTTCAGTAGCTGCCCAACGTGGTCTGGATACTGTAAAAAGCGGTCCGGTTTTCCAAAGAATAAAAGCCTATGTAGGCGAAGAAGTGAGTTGGCTGGCCAGAGCTGTCCGAACACTGGTAAATACAAATAATTGGGTACATACCCGTTCTGCATTTATGTCCTAATATTCCTGTAATACACTCATGCTGAAACCAGAAAAAGGAGGAGTTCAGCATGAAGGATCATAAAAAGGCAGATGAGATCGCAGTAGAACGGGTGCAACTACTGACGTCCATCCTGGCAGCAGGAACGGATACCGGGAAAATCAGAGAGACCAAAGCCCAAATCTGCCAACAGTACGGCATTTCCGAAAGAACCTTGCGCCGGTATCTGGATCAGTACAAGAAACATGGCTTCGATGGGCTAAGACCTAAGGGAAAGGGACAGAAGAACACCCCAGCTGCTATCCCGGAAGATGTAATGGAACAGGCAGTTCTACTGCGCAGGGAAGTCCCCGGTCGTAGTGTTTCGCAAATCATCCGCATCCTGGAGTGGGAAGGTCTGGTTGCTCCAGGGCAACTGAAGCGCAGTACCCTGCAGGAAAAACTCTCCGCCCTTGGCTACAGCACCAGGCATATGAAAATGTACGCCGGTGGTGGTATAGCAGCCCGGAGATATCAGCATAGATACCGGAATCAGCTATGGCACTCTGACATTAAGTATGGCCCTTATCTGCCTATTGGTCCAGATGGAGCTCTGAAGCAAGTATTCTTGGTTGTGTTCATCGATGATGCCACTCGTTTTGTACTCCATAGCCAGTTTTATCCTACCCTGGACCAGGTTATCATCGAAGATGCCTTTAGGCAGGCCATTCAGAAATATGCTATCCCAGAAACAGTTTTCTTTGATAATGGCGAGCAGTATCGAACCAAGTGGATGAACAGGGCCTGCGCTAAAATGGGCATCAGACTGCTTTACGCCAAGCCCTACTCTCCAGAGTCAACCGGGAAAATTGAACGTTTTAACAGGGTGGTTGATTCTTTCCTGAGTGAGGCTGCCCTAGAAAAACCAAAGAGCTTGGACGCACTAAACACCCTGTTCTGGGTTTGGCTGGAGGAGTGCTACCAGCATAAACCCCACTCGGCTCTTGCAAACAATATGAGTCCTGAAACAGCCTACCGTAGTGATAGTAAAGCCGTGAAATATATTGATCCCGAGGTGCTTAAAAACGCCTTCCTCCACTGCGAGGCAAGAAAGGTGGACAAAGCCGGTTGTATCAGTTTCGAAGGAAGAAAATATGAAGTCGGCGCTTCCTTCATTGGCTGTAAAGTGGAGGTGATTTACGACCCCGCTGACACCAGCGAATTGACCATTGAATATCCAGGTCATACTCCCTGGCAGGCCCGCGAGCTGGTTATTGGAGAACGCACCGGGCCAAGACCCAAACTTCCTGAACATCTTGCACCAATGAAGGCTGAGACTTCAAGACTGCTGCAGGGTGCTACCAAAAAGCATGGTGAACGCAGAACCCGCCAGCTTCCCGCTGTGAGCTACAGAAACGTGGGAAAGGCTGGTGAGTAGCATGTATGAAAGCTTTTACAGCCTCACCAAAACCCCTTTTGCCAGAGATATTCCCACTGCAGAACTGTACAATAGTGTCATGGTGGAAGAAGCCCTAGGCAGACTAAGCTATGCGGCGGAACGCCAACTATTTGCCGTTGTGACGGGTGAATGTGGCATCGGTAAAACAACCACCATACGCCGCCTCAAAGATATGCTTGATCCAGGCAAATACTTGGTCTTGTACCTGGCAGACTCCAAGCTCACCCCACGTCATTTCTACAAGGGTCTGTTAGAGCAACTGGGTTGTGAATCCAAGTTCTACCGTGGAGATGCCAAACGGCAATTACACCGGGAGATTGAGCTTATGAAGGGCATTCACCGTCTGGAGCCGGTGGTAATTGTAGATGAAGCGCATTTGCTGGACCGGGAAATGCTTGAAGAAGTCAGGTTCCTACTAAACTTCAAGATGGATGCCCAAAGTCCAATGGCATTAATTCTGGTTGGTCAGAATGAACTCTGGGAACGGTTCCAACTGCAGTCTTATGCCGCCATACGGCAGAGAATTGATCTGCAGTGCAAGCTTCAGCATCTGGATCGTGCTCAGGTCGGAGCCTATGTCAGCCGCCATTTGAATTACGCAGGCGCTGATCACGATATTTTCTCTGACATTCACAGACAGTTCTCTGGATGTGGTTTTTCAGTATTCAAGCGGTTCAGCCCGACTTATCAACAAACTCTGTACCCATTGCCTGCTCTATGGCTCGCAGAATGGCAAAAGAATCATCGATGACCATATTGTGAAACTGGTCATTCAGGGAGAGCTTTCTTAGCTCTCCCGATTCCGGGCCTGATTGGACACTTTTTCCGTCAGTTTATGGACAGCATAAGCCGTCTTTTGCTGGACACCTTGGGTTAGCAGCAACAGTAAATTTCATCTTATTTCAAGTTACAATCTCATAGATATACTGTTTGTTATACGACTTCTATAAAATATCTTAATGTACGACAAGTTTCCCTTGCTTTAAATTTTCTTCCATCTAAAAGTTCAAATGAAAGCATTTCATCAAGAATATTGCTTGTCTCTTCTTCCTTTTTAGAATATTTAACCTTCGATAGAACTACCTTCTTAGTTCCTTTTAGTAAGTAATTTGTAATAAGTTCATTCTTTACATAAGATATGAACTCCGGAGTTATACCTTTAAGTTTTGATAAGTCCTTCATAAACTTCCCTCCACTATATTTTATAATTATACTAACACGAAATTTATAGTACGTCAACTTTTTATATTTTTATTGTTTTTGTTGTGTATTGGGTCAAAATTTTTTTGAATTATTTTTCTATTAGATTAAATTTAGGTTTAGATTTCGTATTATAATTCATGAAAAAATTTTTCAATAGCTCTTAAGTCTGCTTCTACAGTATCTCGCCCTAAAAATTTAGTGAGATGATTTACGATAGGACTGACATTACCATTAAGCATTTCTTTAATTATTTCACGATATTGTTTACTTGAAAGATTAAGTTGTCGACCAATCTTATCTGCAACTGTCGAACGGCTTACACCTTCTAGCCTAGAAATTTGTGTGATTGCACTATTTATCGCTCTTTTCAAATCCATATGCAAATAATTAATCTTAATCTTTAATAATATTGCTAAATTAATTGCAATTCTTTTTGATAAATCTTCATTAGCTAATATTTCTTTAATTTTTATATCCACGTCATTTATTAAGATTTCACTTATTTCATTTTTTTGTGTAGACTCTATACTAGAGTTAAATACCTCTTCTTTATACGAACCATCGGAATATAGTTTAATTATCTTAACTAATTGTTTCATAATATTACCCTCACTTTACCGTTACTATTGTATCTTGTGCATTTTATGTATTTCTTGTATATTATGTATCTCAGTTTATAAAAATTTGAATTAATTGTCAAGTAAAGTACCTTTTTAAAGTGGGCTTAAGAATTAGAAACCTATGGATCTATTGCTTTTACATGTAGGGATAGTATATAACCGGAATATGGATAATTAATAAATCTCACACTCTATTTCGGACCCATCAAGCAGGCTAATTACCAACCTTGCATCATAGACCGTTATCTTTTCTACCAATTTAAAGTACAAATCCACATCAAACTGATCAATGGTCCTTGCTGTTTGGAACGTTGCAATAAAGCGTTTTGCGATTACTTTTACAAGTATATTGTAGAACGCCATTTTAAATTCCTGAGAATCGCCCAATTGACTGCAAATTAATTTCTGTTTCCCTTACCCATATCTGATTTGTCTATGCCGTAGATTACGGCATTTTTTTGTCTATCAAATGGGGTATGGGTCACTATCTCCGAATTTGTACGGCAAGACGTGCATTACCGAGATAATTTACATTCCAAAATGGTTCTATCTCAACCCGTTTAAGTTGGTAGTAAACAATACAACAAATAAATTTACATTCCAATATGGTTCTATCTCAACCGTGAAATGGATGCCGAAGCAGGGTTGATGGAGAAATTTACATTCCAATATGGTTCTATCTCAACTTGATCAGGCTGCAGATAAACTATCTAAGTCTACATTTACATTCCAATATGGTTCTATCTCAACTCCAGTTTGCCATCAAGGGCTGTTGATAGAGAAAAATTTACATTCCAATATGGTTCTATCTCAACGGGGCAGGCACAACGGCTCTGGTTGCAATACAAAAATTTACATTCCAATATGGTTCTATCTCAACCAACTATAACAAGGTGCATCGGCAAGCGGTTAAAGATTTACATTCCAATATGGTTCTATCTCAACTGAAACAAACATCGGAACGCTGCCGGACGAATGGATTTACATTCCAATATGGTTCTATCTCAACTTGGTCCAGCTGCAGGATCATCCGGCATAAGCATATTTACATTCCAATATGGTTCTATCTCAACGGGAAAAATCTGACTGATACCCGGCCATACATTCATTTACATTCCAATATGGTTCTATCTCAACTCTTGACCGCTCAGAACTGCTTCCGGTTTATTTTCATTTACATTCCAATATGGTTCTATCTCAACGCAAGAATCTGGCCAACCTCCTCGTTAGATATCAGATTTACATTCCAATATGGTTCTATCTCAACCAAAGTAGCCGGGATGTTCTTTGGCAATATTGGCCAGATTTACATTCCAATATGGTTCTATCTCAACAGCATCATCTGCCCCGAATGTAGCCCTGAAAGTAAATTTACATTCCAATATGGTTCTATCTCAACTTCGCCTTGCCGTCACCTTCCACCGGTTCAATGCCCATTTACATTCCAATATGGTTCTATCTCAACCGGTCCATAACGAGATATCAATATGAAAACGCGGATTGTATTTACATTCCAATATGGTTCTATCTCAACCTATGCAGACTTTGCGACTGCCATAAAGGTAAAAACATTTACATTCCAATATGGTTCTATCTCAACGGAAGCAAGCCCATGAAGAATGTCAACTGTTAGATTTACATTCCAATATGGTTCTATCTCAACCTAAAATCTTGTCTATTGTTTGAACTGAAGGCTCCATTTACATTCCAATATGGTTCTATCTCAACCCTGCCGCTTGATTCAATACTGGCAGCCGAATGGATGATTTACATTCCAATATGGTTCTATCTCAACTCCAATTCTGGCGGTCTCATTGTTTCTCAGAAAATAATTTACATTCCAATATGGTTCTATCTCAACTAATGACCATGAGATATAAGAGATGCCTGTATCTCAATTCACATTCCAATATGGTTCTATCTCAACGAAACATTTAAACTTGTATAGCGCTCCCTGAAGTCATTTACATTCCAATATGGTTCTATCTCAACTAAGTCCAAACGTCTTCCCAGTGCCAATTTGCCAAATTTACATTCCAATATGGTTCTATCTCAACTGATTCATTCTGAGATTCTTTTTGCTGCACTTTTTCCATTTACATTCCAATATGGTTCTATCTCAACTTGAAATTGGCTGACCAAGGTAAGGCGGTGGTGAATTTACATTCCAATATGGTTCTATCTCAACTGAGGCCTTTTGGTAGATATCTCAAAGGTGTGCTGATTTACATTCCAATATGGTTCTATCTCAACTCAAAAAAGGTCCAAAAAGGCGAGCGTAAGGCCTGGATTTACATTCCAATATGGTTCTATTGACCCTTTCTTGATAAACTGGACACTCTAGAGTTAGGATTGCTCCTAATATCTCACAATTGCTTCGAATTTAGGA